>CAZRNK010000266.1:0-1542 GCA_964601435.1 uncultured Oscillospiraceae bacterium
CCATGCCCGCACCAGCGTCGAAGCAAAGGCCGCTTTGCTTCTCCTTTCAAAATCGCAACCACTGCGTTGGGTTGCGGTTTTGTTTTGCGCTGATTCATACGCGCAAATGCCGTAAGAACACCAGCACAAGTTCGCCGCAAGCATCATATCGCTTGCGGCGAACATTTTTATTTATGCGCATGGAAATTTGAAAGTTTTCCACTGTCCTCTTGTCAGTGCGCTGGAGCAAAAAGGGGGGCGATGGCGGGGTAGAGCGTCTGATAGCGGCGATACCGGGTGTCATACGCCGCTGCCAGCGCCTGTTCCGGGGCGATGGCCTCTGTGTAGTGGACCAGGCTGGCTGCGGCCTCCTCTACAGAGGGAAAAGCCCCCGCCGCCACGGCGGCCAGCATGGCCGCGCCATAGGCCGGCCCCTCCTCCACGGCGGGCAGCACCAGCTCTAGGTTCAAAACATTTGCCAGAATGCGCCGCCAGAGGGGGCTTTTCGCCCCACCCCCGCAGAGGGTGCTCCGGGCCGGGGCGAGCCCCAGGGCCCGGGCTGCCTCCAGGCAGTCCCGCAGGGCAAAGGCCACGCCCTCCAGGACAGCCAGGGTCATGTGGGCGCGGGTTGTCCCCGCGTCCAGCCCCAGGAAGGTCCCCCGGACATGAGGGTCATTGTGGGGGGCCCGTTCCCCCATGAGATACGGGAGGAAAAAGAGGCTGTTTTGACCCAGCAGCGACGGAGGAATCTCCCCCTGAACCGCATCGAAATCAGTCTGGCCCAGTATGTCGCACCACCAGCTGTTGCAGGCGGCGGCCGAGAGGATACAGCCAAGGAGAAGGAACTTCCCATTTGCGTGGCAGAAGCTGTGGAGGGCGTTCTGGCCGTCAACACAGAAGGTGTCGCTGGACACAAGCAGGGTGCCGGAGGTGCCGATGGAGAGATTGCACGCCCCGTCTGTCACCGCCCCGGTGCCCACAGCGGCAGCGGCGTTGTCCCCGGCGCCGGCGGCTACCAGCACTTTTTCCGAGAGGCCCAGCTCCCGGGCAATCTCCGGCCGGAGCGTGCCTACAGGGGCAAAGCTCTCATAGAGGGCGGGGAGGGCCGTCTCTGTCAGGCCGCACAGGGCCAACATTTCCGCAGACCAGCGCCGGTGGGCCGTATCCAGAAACAGCGTTCCGGCGGCGTCGGAAAAGTCTGTTGCGAAGCTGCCGGTGAGATACCAGGTGAGGTAGTCCTTGGGCAGCATAATCTTGGCAATGCGGCGGAATTTTTCCGGCTCGTGGCTGCGCATCCACAGGAGCTTGGGGGCGGTAAAGCCGGGAAAGGCGATGTTGCCGGTCCAGGCGGTCAGGGCGGCCCGGCCCGGGTCGCGGTTGAGGGCCTCCGTCTCAGCGGCAGCCCTGCCATCATTCCAGAGGATGGCGGGGCGGATGACCGCTCCCGCGGCGTCCAGGGCCACCAGGCCATGCATCTGCCCGGCGACGGCCATGGCGGCGACCGCTCCGGCGTCCTGTCCTGCAAGCAGCGCCTGGAGGCCCAGGCGGGTCTGCTCCAGCCAG
>CAZRNK010000266.1:1642-3767 GCA_964601435.1 uncultured Oscillospiraceae bacterium
TTCTAGCAGCCGGAGAAGAGAATCTCGTTCATAATCTCTTCCAGATACTCCTGCCGGCCGGACTCGGGCAGGGCCCCGGCGTCCAGAGTGAGGGCGTAGTCGGCCAGCTCCTGGAGGGAGGCTTCCCCGGCGCGGACCTTTGCGCCAATGCCCTGGGAGAAACTGCTGTAGCGCGCTTTGACGAAGGCGTCAATGCGCCCGTCCTCGATGAGTGCGGCGGCTTTAATGAGCCCGAGGGCAAAGGTATCCATACCCAGAATGAAGCCCCGGAACATGTCCTCCGGCGTGTTGCTGGGGCGGCGGTTTTTGGCATCGAAGTTCAGCCCGCCGTTTGTAAAGCCGCCAGCCTTCAGGATTTCATACATGGCCAGGGTGGTGTCATAGACGTTGGCGGGGAACTGGTCTGTATCCCAGCCCAGCAGCGTGTCCCCCTGGTTGGCGTCCACGCTGCCGAACATGCCGTTGATTGCGGCAATGCGCAGCTCATGCTGGAAGGTGTGGCCGGCCAGCGTAGCGTGGTTGGCCTCGATGTTCAGCTTGAAATCCTGATCCAGCCCATATTGGCGCAGGAAGCCGATAGACGTAGCGGCGTCAAAGTCATACTGGTGCTTCATCGGCTCCCGGGGCTTGGGCTCGATGTAGAAGTCCCCGGTAAAGCCAATGGAGCGGCCATAGTCCACCGCCATGCGCATCAGGGCGGCGATATTCTGGAGCTCAAAGGCCACGTCGGTGTTCAGAAGGGTTTCATAGCCCTCCCGGCCGCCCCAGAACACATAGCCGGTGCCCCCCAGCTTTACTGTGATGTCCAGGGCCTTTTTCACCTGGGCAGCGGCATAGGCGTATACATCCGCGCTGTTTGCACTGCCCGCGCCGTTCATATACCGGGGATGGTTGAAGAGGTTGGCCGTCCCCCACAGGCAGCGGATGCCGGTTGCGGCCATTTTCTCCAGAATGTAGTCGGACACGGCGTCCAGGCGCGCATTGGTCTCCGCAAGGGTGTCCGCCTCCGGCGCCAAATCTGCGTCGTGAAAGCAGAAATAGCGAATGCCCAGTTTTTCCATAAACTCAAAGCCCGCGTCTACCTTGGCAAAGGCATGGGCCATGGTGCCGGGCTCGGCGCCGAAGCGCTTGTCCGCCGTTGCGGCGCCGAACATGTCTGTGCCGGCGGTACCCAGATTGTGCCACCAGGCCATGGCAAAGGGGAGATGTTCGTCCATTCGTTTGCCCAGAATCAGCCGTTCCGGGTCATACCAGCGGAAGGCATAGCCCTCCTCGCTCTTGGCACCGGCGGGGGCCACCTTAGATACAAAGGGAAAGTAAATCATGGAATCAGGCTCCTTTTCTATTGGTTTAGCCCACCGGCTGTAGGGAAAGCTGTATCAGCCGGGGGCAGATGGACAGTATTGTGCCAAGAGGCGCAGGCTTTCCTCTGGAGAAAAGAGGCGCTGACGGGTCCCCTGAGGAGGCGGGGCCGCCGCGGCGCCGGGCGCCTCCATCCCCGGGCGGGGCAGGGCGCCGAACTGGGCCTGATAGGTCCGGGAAAAATACCGGGTGTCCGCAAAACCGGCATCCAGGCAGAGCTCTGTCAGGGTCAGGGGGCTTGTACCCAGCCGGTCCAGGACATGGGAGAAGCGGAGGCGGTTCAAATACTCCTGGAAAGTGAGGCCCACATTTTCCCGAAAGAAGTGGGAGAAATACGTAGGGGAGAGGCCCTCTGCCGCAGCGGCATCTCCCAGGGTAAGCCGCTGGGTATAGTGCCCCGCCAGAAAGTCCAGGATGCGGCCCAGGCGGGCCTCCCGCTGGGCCTCCGCCCGGTATTGCCGCTGGGAGAGCTGCTGGACGGGCAGATGCCGGAGCAGCAGGTAGAGAATATTCAGCGCGCCGGCTGTACAGGGGAGCGCATAGCCCCAGGGACGCGCAAAATACAGCCGGGCCGATTCTGCGATTTCCCGGCGGAGCGCTTCCGCCGCTGCCGGGGGCAAATCCGCCGCAATGGCCCCGGAGGGCAGCCGGACGGTGTGCAGCCCGGGGAAGATTTCCCGGGCAATGGCCTTGGAAATCTGGACGATGAGCAAAAGGACGCCGCCGTCCTTTCCCAGAATTTCGTGGGGGACATTGGTGTCGG
>CAZRNK010000267.1:0-3766 GCA_964601435.1 uncultured Oscillospiraceae bacterium
CCAGGAACTGGTCTGCATCCTCCTGAGTATATAAACCATTAGCGACACCGAACGCCAGCTCAAGTTTATACAGTTCGATCATCTGCTCATATTCCTCCGGAGTGGCGTCGTGGAAGCCTTCGCTGGCAGCTTCCTTGGTGGCGGGGGCAGGGCCAGGGACGAAACCTTTGTATCCTACGAATATTTCAGTGGTGCTGTCGGTAGGCATTTCGCCGGTTTCTGTGTCAAACAGAAACAGCAGTTGGATGACTTCACCGCTGTTGTACTGGTCTGGGACGCCGATCTTAGCTCTACCGGAGCGGATGGCATCCAAAGTGAACTGCGCCATGGCACTATAATTTCCTTATTCCGATATTCCTATAATCCCGATGTTTTTCAAAAACTCCTTTGTTATAGCTTAAATGCCCTATAAAACATCGGAATAATAAATCGGATTCCCATTATCTTCTGTTTGTATTATTCTCTTCTTAACTGGCGTAATTCATTACCAAGTTAGGAGGAAAATTATATGAATGAAATCAAAGTATTGAAAGATGGATACCTTGCCATCCAAAACCATTTGTTGTCCGAAGAACATCCATATGATCGGACAAATGAATACCTTCCTGCCTGTAGGGCATTGGAGATGTTCTATCAGTCCAAGGGAGAAAAGACGTACAGTCCTGATATCAATTCAAAGTTTAGGGACGCTATTGCCCTTCAGACCGAACGTGGGTTGCGTTCTGAAAGAAGCGCCCGACTTTACCGGCGTTTTACATTCATGATTGATGATTACTACTCAGGCCGGCCATTTAAGGCAGTCTACAGTTCCGGAAAAAGGCACAAGTACAAGCTTGAGCCAGATTCAGAACTGTTGGTTGAGGAATTTAAAAACAGCTTAAACCTGAGTCATACCGTAATCCCATGCGCAGGTACGGTCGCCAGGAGTTTTTTCTATTATCTACATCAAAACGGCCTGCTGGATGAAAAGGAAATAACTGAAGAAACCATTGTAGGCTTTCTGCGTTTTAAATCTACTGAAAACAAATCCAGCATGGACACCGTCCTTTACTTTTTTAGGAAGCTGTTCCTGTTTTTATCAGACCGTAACATTTACACTGTCAATCCTGCCATTGCCTCCTTTAAGGCGGCCGCCTGCAGGAGGAAGGTTCTTCCGGCCTTTGAAAGCCATGAGATTGAAGCCCTGCTCAGTATCCCGGATCGTTCCACACCCATAGGGAAGCGGGATTACGCAATTCTCCTGCTGTCGTCTTTTACAGGAATCCGGGCGATAGATATCGCAAACCTGACATTTGAAAACATCAGGAGGGAGGAAGGCAGCATTGCATTTGTACAGCATAAAACAAATCAGGTGAATGCGCTTCCGATCAATGAAAAGGTGCTTGACGCGCTTTATGATTATATTGACAACGCCAGGCCGGAGTCTTCCCTGCCTTATGTGTTCCTTACAATGCTGAGGCCATACCGGAAGCTTAATGACCATTCCAGCGTGCAAAGTATTTTTGAACGGCATTTCCGCTCAAGTGGAATGAAAAAGACAGCTGGGGACGGAAAATCGTTCCATGCTTTCCGGCGGACGCTCGGGAAGTGGCTCCTGGAATCTTCCGCGGATGCACAGATGATCTCGCAGGTGCTTGGCCAGCATGACCGGGATGTGTTAAAACGGTATCTCCCCCTCTCCCCGGATATCCTCCGGGAGTGTTCATTGGATTTTGCCCTTGTCCCACTGAGAACGGAGGTGTATCGATGAACAAGACAGCTTATACAAGCAATTTTGCGGGTTATATTGAAGAATATATCCGGTTCAAATGCTCCATTGGCTATTCGGAAAGCTCTTACCATACGCGCATGAGACAGTTTGACCGTTTTTGCACCGAAAAATTCCCAGAAGCTGAATCCATCTCAGAAGAAATGGTTTTTGAGTGGTCATTTCCGCGTAATGGCGAATCAGAAAATAACCGGATGCAGCGGATTTCTGCATTAAAAGGGCTGCTTGATTACCTTAATGCCTCTGGGCTCCAGGTATATTCCATCCCTGATGGATGGACTGCAAGGCAGAAGCCGTTTATGCCATACCTTTACAGCGACAGTGAACTGGCAGTCTTTTTTCAAGGAGCTGATTCCATCCCGCCACGCCCGCTGTCCGGGCCACGCGAACTTATTGCCCCTATTGTGTTCCGCATGCACTTCTGCTGCGGGTTAAGACCTCAGGAAACGGTGGCCCTCCGCCGCAAAGATGTAAGCCTGCTTGGTGGGATCCTGTATATAGCAGATTCAAAAGGGCACAAAGACCGAATCGTCCCTATGTCCGAAGAACTCATCTGTCTGTGCGCGGACTACGATGGTGCTATGTCGCACATCTTCCCTGCGAGGGAATATTTTTTCCAGCGCACAGCTGAAAACATTCCTATTACCGCTGAATGGCAGGGGGATCTGTTCCGATCATGCGCAAGGCATGCCGGAATGTCCTTCCAAGGCAGCAGATGGCCGCGCGTCTATGACTTTAGGCATAACTTCGCAACCCATGTCATCAGAAAGTGGATTGCCGAAGGAAAAAACGTGTCCACGATACTTCCATACCTCAGTGCATATATGGGGCATTCATCTTTAAGTGCGACGGCATACTATATCCACCTTGTGCCTGAGCACCTCACGGAAACCGGGCTTACCGCCTGGGGCTGTATGCCGGAGGTTCCTGATTATGAGGATTGAAAGCAATGAGTTTTTCCGTCTGCTGAGGGAGTACCTTACCATTTATCTCCCAAAACAGAAAAACGTCAGTAGCCATACGCTAAAATCATATAGGGAAGCCCTTAACCTGTTTACGGCATTCCTCGCAGAACGTAAAAAATGCAGCCTTTGCCGTATCACATTTGATGATATTACGCTGGATTCCGTAAATGGTTTCCTTGAATGGCTTTCCGCGGAAAGGAAATGTGGGATAACCACTATAAACCAGAGGCTTTCGGTCATCCGGGCATTCCTAAAATATTCCGGCTCGCGGAATCATGTGATAAACGACCATTATATTTCCATGCAGGCAGTGCCTTTCCGGAATGGAAAGAAACGGCTTACAGTTGACCACTTCAGTGAAGCCTCGCTCGAAGCCATGCTCAGCCAGCCGGATCCATCCAGGAAGAAGCAGCACAGGGACCTTTTCTTTATGGTGCTCCTGTACGATACGGGCGCAAGAAATAGTGAAATTCTCGGCCTTTGCCCTGCAGACGTGGTGATTAAGGGTGCAGCCCCGTATGTGTTCATTAAAGGCAAGGGCAACAAGGATCGCACTGTACCCATAATGGAACAGACAAAACAGCACTTTCTTAGCTATGCCAAACGTTTTGACCTTGATGTGTCTGACAGTACAACACCGCTTTTTTATACAGAGATACATGGCAGTAAATGCCGGATGTCAGATGATAACGTAGCTCGTTTTATTGATAAATATGCAGCAATGGCAAAAAAAACATGCGATGAAGTCCCTGAAAATGTGACTCCCCATATGTGGAGGCATAGTCGTGCGCTCCATTTGTACAGGAACGGCGTGCCTCTCCCACTTATATCAGAATGGCTGGGGCATTCTAATATAGAAGCCACGTTAATCTATGCATACGCAGACACAGAAATGAAACGTACAGCCATGGAGAAAGCAACAGCCAACAACCACCCGCTATGTACAAAGGCGTCAGCAGCATCCCGAGATGTAGATGATGATACCATCCGATATTATTGCGGACTGAAATAGTTGTTTTTTTATCCCGATGTT
>CAZRNK010000268.1:0-2086 GCA_964601435.1 uncultured Oscillospiraceae bacterium
CAAACAGGCCCCGGTCTTTTATCCATTCCGCGACAATCCCCTAGGAAATTCCCAGCTTTGTTGGGTCCGCTTCTCCGCCATAGGAGCGCGCCGTATCAATGGCATTCCCTCCCAATTCATAGTATTTATCCATAATGGCGTACGCCTCGTCTTTGCTGATATTCAACCCGAAATTGGCCGACCCCAAAACCGGTTTTGTCAATGCATACTCTCTGTCCACTGCCTGAATTTTTAAATACAGCATTTTATCTCCTTTCTACTGCAGAGGCGGTTTTAACGGCCTCCCTTGCCAGTTTCGTAATCTCATCGTACTTTTCAGACGCCAGAAGCGCTTGTTCCACCATCCAGCTTCCCGCACAGGCAATCACGCTGGGCAGCTTTAAATATGACGTCAAATTTCCTGTATTCACCCCGCCAGTGGGCAAAAAACGCACCATTTTATAGGGCGCAGACAACGCTCGAATATAGGACGGGCCTCCCAGCACCTCCGCCGGAAACAGCTTCACCGTACTGACCCCCATGCTCAGTGCCAATTCGATTTCCGTTGGCGTTGCAACCCCCGGTATCATGGGCATCCCCAATGCCTGGCACCGCTTCACCACCTCCGGGTTCAAGCCCGGACTGACTGCAAATTTTGCGCCGGCATCAAAAGCCGCCTCCACCTGGTCTGTTGTAAGCACAGTCCCCGCACCAACCAGGATATCGGGACAGCGCCGGCCGATTTCTGCAATTACTGCAGCCGCACCCTTTGTTCGAAATGTTATTTCCACAACCGGCAGCCCGCCCATTTTCAGCGCCCGGGCCACTTTTACTCCCGTTTCAGCTTCTTCCACAGATACAACTGGAATGATGCGGACTTGTTCCAGCGTCTGAAGTACCGTTTCCATGTATAAGAAAGCACCACCTTTCATTTCTGCTAGCAGCAGCGTAATTATACAACATAGATAATTAAAGTTCAAAACTTATATCTTTTTTTGTGAAAAAACGCAAATTCCGTCCTGTCAATTGCAAACGCCGTCCTTTTTTGGGGGCATGGAAACCCTTATAATGGAATCACAAATTCGGCCACGGGAAAGAAAAATGGACTATCCCGGCCCCTCTTGATTTCATTAGGATTTTGAAAGGAGCTCAAAAATGAATGATGTGGAAAAGCGCCTGGACGCACTGGAAGCCGAACTTCAGGCGACCAAGTATGAAGTGAAAGGCTGAAAATCATCGAAGAATGTCAGCACCTCATGGGTCGCTACATGGCTTACCACACAGCTGAGAGCCAGCATAAAGCGCTGGAACTCTACGCTAACCGGCCGGACACCTCTCATGAATCTCACAGCGGCTACTACGTCGGCTATGAAGCGGTAAAGGCATACCTCGACCCTCAGCCAGGCGACCCGAACTACTTCATGGCTACCGCGCCAAAAGAGGGTGCTTTTTTTGAGCACGACCTGTGCACGCCCACCATTGCTGTTGCCGAGGACCTGCAAACAGCCCGGGGCGTCTGGTTCAGCCCCGGCGCAGAGGCCCACCCCGGTGCGGGGGAAAACGGGAAGCCCGAGGCCCAATGGTGCTGGGCCAAATATGCCGTGGACTTTATAAACGAGAATGGCGTCTGGAAAATCTGGCATACACATTTTTATACCACCTTTAAAACCCGCTTCCACGTCCCCTGGACAGAAGAAGACCCTGTCTACAGAGGCGGAAGCGGGCATGACGCGCCGGGCGCCGCAATGAATGTCTACAGCCCGGACGCGGTTTTCCAGGCCATCCCCGCGGCCCCCATGCCCTATAAAACCTTTACACAGGACATGATGCGTCCATAAACGCATCGGATGAAAAAGCAGGAGGTAAGTTTATGCGCCACTATAAAATGTACATCAACGGGCAATGGCGGGATGCAGACTCTGTCAAACCGGTCTATGACAAATACACCGGCGAACAGGTGGCAACCTATGCCGAAACCTCTGTAGATGAAGTCGCCGAAGCTGTCGCCGCGGCCAAGAAATCTTTCGAGACCGTCAAACTGACGCCGACCCAGCACTATGATATTCTGATGAAAGCCGCCCAGTATTTGCGAGACGATGCCGAAGAA
>CAZRNK010000268.1:2096-3766 GCA_964601435.1 uncultured Oscillospiraceae bacterium
TGCTCATTTGCCAGGAGGCCGGCCGGCTTCTCTCGGCCGCAGTAGGCGAGGCTTCCCGCTCCTCCATGGCGCTGGAAATGGCCGCCGAGGAGGGCAAGCGCATTTGCGGAGAAATGGTTCCCGTGGACGGGCTTGCAGGGGGCGAAAACCGCCTGTGCTTTACCCTCCGCGTCCCTGTCGGGGTAATCTGTGCGATTACGCCCTTTAACGTGCCTATGTCGCTGACAGTTCACAAGGTTGCCCCCGCCCTGGCCGCCGGCAACACTGTTGTCCTAAAGCCCACAGCCAGCACCCCCGGTTACGCTGTAAAACTGGTGGAAGCGCTGCTGAAGGCAGGCCTGCCGCAAAACCACATCCCGCTTGTTCTCGGCGGAGGTTCCACTGTCGGCGAAGCCCTGCTGCACAATCCGGATATCGGTTTTTATTCTTTTACTGGCAGTCTGTCCGTGGGCGAACACATCAAATCCGTCATTGGACTGCGCCGGTGCAGCCTGGAGCTGGGCAGCAACGCACCCGTCATTATCCACTGTGATGCGGATGTAGATGCCGCCGCTGTCAGCTGCGCCAACATGGGCTTTTCCAACGCCGGACAGGTGTGCATGAAGCCTCAGCGGCTTCTGGTCCACGAAGATGTGGCCGAGCGCTTCATTGAAAAGCTGGTTGCCCAGGCCGCAACCGTAGTTGCCGGCGACCCCACAGACCCCAAAACGACCATCGGCCCCCTGATCAGCGAAAAGGAAGTCGACCGCGTGGACAGCTGGGTCAAAGAGGCAGTGCAGCAGGGCGCCAGCCTTCTCTGCGGCGGTGAAAAAGTTGGCAGCCGCTGCTACGCCGCCACAGTGCTCAGCAATGTAAAAAAGGGCATGAAGGTTGTAGACCAAGAAATCTTTGGCCCGGTGGTCGTCGTCATGACGTACTCCAAGTTTGATGAAGCCATTGCCATGGCCAACGACTCAATTTACGGACTCCAGTCCGGCGTCTACGTCAAGGATGTCAAGCTGGCTATGAAGGCCGCCCGGGAAGTTGCCGCCGGCGGCGTCATTATCAATGATACTTCATTCACCCGGGTAGACAACATGCCCTATGGCGGCATCAAAAAGAGCAGTGCTGGGGGCAAAGAGGGACCGAAATACGCTATTGAGAGCATGACAGACGTCAAAACAATCCTAATCACACTGTAAAAAAGCTGTGTGCCTCCGGTTAAAACCCGGAGGCACACGAAAATTTAATTACACCGGCGCCGCTCATAGTCGCGCCACACTGTCTCAAACCAGGTATCAGCCTCCGGTATCGGTCTGACCGGCCGAAGCACGCTGACAGGTACATCGTCGATAAACGCCGTCTCTATGGCCTGTCCCCGGGATGACAGATTTTCCGGGCAATATGTATATTCCATCCCCTTTGCCCTTATCTGTGTCCCATTTTCACCAAGGAGCAGGCCTGAGCCCTGACTGCCTGCTGTGCGTGCCGAAAGCTCCATTGCGGAGAGAACAGCCGAAGTCGTAATAAGCGCGTCCCGCTCCTTTAAAAGCAGCGGCAGTTTTTCAACCGTAATCGCTCCCGCCTCTTCCCAGAATTGTTTTGCACCATTGGTATATTGATTTTTTGCCGCAGCAATTGCCGACGGTATTCGCACGCACGACGCATAGGCATCCATGAATTTCTTCCGC
>CAZRNK010000269.1:0-3760 GCA_964601435.1 uncultured Oscillospiraceae bacterium
TAAGCAGAAAACCAGAAAAAAGTTTGTTTTTTCGACGAAGTTCACATAATATTCTAAAATTTAGTATTGACCAACGAAAAAAAACGTTATAGAATAAGATAGCATATACCTGTATATTGACTGAACCGTGGCAGGGCACAAGCGTGGCCTCGCCCATGAAATAAAGAATGGGAGGCGAAAAGTATGTCGTTTGCACTTGAGACAGGACCTGAAAATGTTGTTACCATCAAAGTTGTTGGTGTCGGCGGAGCCGGCAACAATGTTGTCAACCGTATGGTCAGCTCAGGGACAAAGGGTGTTGAATTTATTGCAGTGAACACAGACAAACAGGCCCTGTCTGTATCCAGCGCCACACAGAAAATCCAGATTGGTGAAAAATTGACACACGGCCAGGGGGCGGGCAGCGACCCGGAAATCGGCAAGCGCTCCGCTGAGGAGAGCCGCAACAATATTGCCAAGAGCTTTGAGGACGCCGACATGGTCTTCATCACCGCCGGTATGGGCGGCGGGACCGGCACCGGTGCGGCCCCCATCATTGCGGATATTGCCCGGGAGATTGGTATCCTGACAGTAGGCGTGGTGACAAAGCCCTTTGGGTTTGAGGGCAAGCGCCGCATGACCCAGGCCGAAGAGGGAATTGCCGAGCTGCTCAGTAAAGTGGACAGCCTGCTGATTATCCCCAATGACCGGCTGAAATATGCCACCGACCAGAAGGTCACCTTTGCCAATGCTTTTGAAATTGCCGACGAGGTCCTCTACCAGGCGGTCACCAGCATCTCGGATTTGATTAAAAATACCGGCTTTATCAACTTGGACTTTGCGGACGTCACCACCATTATGAAGGACGCCGGCTATGCCCACATGGGTGTGGGCCACGCTGTGGGCAAGGGGAAGGCGGAGGACGCGGCCAAGGCCGCCGTGGCCAGCCCCCTCATGGAGACCTCCATCGACGGCGCCCGGGGCGTGCTCATCAACATCACCGGCTCTCAGGATATGGGCCTGGAGGACATCGAGTCCGCCGCCAACCTGGTCCAGTCCGCCGCCCATCCGGATGCCAACATCATTTTTGGTGCCACCTTTGATGACACCATGGACGATGAAATCCGCGTCACAGTGATTGCCACAGGCTTTGATGACGGTCCGGTGAAGAAGTCCGCCTCTACTGCGCCCGCCGCCTCTATTACGGCTGAGCCCGCAGCGGAGGAGAAGAAGCAGGGGCTGTTTTCTGCGGCCTCGGAGATGGCGGCGGAGACGCCCTCTACCTCCAGCAGCAGTACCCGCAGCAGCGAGTCGAGCCAGGATGAGGACCCCTTTGACAGCATCTTCAAGATTTTCAATTCCAAATAAAAGATAGGTATGTACTGCATTCCTCCCTCTGCCAATGCTGCGGGGGGAGGATTCCGCTTTTTATCCCCATCTTCTGAATGTGCACGTGACTGGAGGCTTTATGGAAATCACGATTTCAAGCGGCGCCATTGCCGCTATGGGCGTCGCCATGGGTATCAGCCTGGGGCTGCCCTTCCTGTATATCCTTTTCAATCGGAAGCGGCTGCGGCTTGCCCCCCTGGTGCTGGGCCTGGCGGCCTATGTGCTGGTGAACTATCTCCTCCTGGGAGTAGTGATGAGCAATCTGCTGAGCCGGGCAGTGCCGGACGCACCGGCGCTGCTGGCGATACTGACGGCGCTAATTAATACCCTGGGGATTGCAGGCGGGCACTATGTTGCACTGCGGTACCTGAAACGCAGCAGCCGGGACGCGGGGCAGCCGCTGTCCTATGGCCTGGGCTATACCTGTATCAGTTTGGTGCTGGTTGCCGGCGCCCAGATGTTCTCCAATATCTCCCTTTGCACTGCTGTAAACAATAATGGCTTTGAGAAAGTGGCCACAACTGTGGACGACCCGGATGCGCTCTATGCCCTGCTGCAGCAGATTGTGGACACGCCCGCCTATATCCATGTCCTGGGCGGCGTGGAGATGATTTTGTATTTTACACTGATGGTGGCCACCAGTATCCTGGTTTGGTATGCCGTGGAGCATCCCCGAAGCATGGAAATGGGCATTGCCGCCGCGGCGCTCTTTGTCTCCATGCTGGCTCTGGAGCTGTATGGCCAGGGGATTTTGCCCAGCGCATTGCTTGCCGATGGAATTTATGCCCTGGCCAGTGTAGGCTGCGCCGTCTTTGCCTACCGGGTTTACCGCAAAAATGAGGGCGATGTGGTCTATCAGGCGGACCCGGTACAGCGCATATAGAGGCCGGAATGCACATACAATGCAGATAGTATGGGAGGTGTGTGCGTGAAAAAAAGCAAGGCCCTTTCCCTGGTGCCGTCCTTGTTTTCAATTTATATGGAAAAGCATGTCTCCCGCTCGGCAGCGGAGCTGGCCTATTTTCTCACGCTGTCTGTGTTCCCGCTGCTGATTTGCCTGTACGCCATGCTGGAGAATCTGGTGCCCAACATCTGGGCAATCTTCGACTACCTGGATGGATTTATTCCCACAGAGGTTTTGGAGACGCTGATGGATTATCTCTCCTATGTCTCCAGCCACAACTCCACTGCCATGCTCACCGCCGGCATCATCCTGCTGGCGACCTCATCGGCGGCGGCCTTCCGCTCGCTGCACAATATAATGGCAGAGCTTCAGGGTGTGCCACGTTTTCGCGGCTTTTTCTTTCTGGCTGTCAGCTTTTTGGTGTCCCTGGTGTTTTTGGCAGTTGTGTATTTTGCCGTTGTGGTCATGATTACGGGCAACTGGTTTTTAAGCTTTGTAGATGAGAAAATTTCTTTCATCAGCATCAGTTCTGCCTGGAGATGGCTGCGGTTTGTGCTGCTGTTTGCGCTGCTGCTTCTGATTATCTATGGGATTTACCGCCTGACTGCGCCCCGGAATCAGGCAAACCTACTGCTGCCGGGGGCGTTGGTGGCCTCGGCGCTGCTGGTGGGCGTGAGCATTTTGTTTTCCATGTTCATCAGCCTGTCGGTGCGCTATCCCCTGGTCTATGGCTCCCTGGCCTCCATTATTCTGCTGATGCTCTGGCTCTATATCTGCGGCAATATCATTATTATGGGGAATGCTTTCAATGTCGTGCTCCGGGATTTGGAGCAAAAGATGCCCTGACGAGAAATCCCGCGCCGCCTCTTTTGCGAGGCAGCGCGGGATTGTTTTGTCCCAGGCGGCTTTTATGTATAGCAGGCTGCTGGTTGGGATGTCAGGGATAGATTTTCCATATAGTGGCGGATGATGCTCTGCCGGGTAATGATGCCGATGAAGGAGTTTAAGTCGTCCACCACGGGAATAAAGTTCTGGCTGGTGGCCCGCTGAAAGACTTCCTCCAGGGGGGCCGTGATGGGCACAGCCGGGTTGCGGTAGATGTTCAGCACATCCCGAATGATGACGTCCTCTACACTTTTCAGGCTGGTTTTTTCCAGCGGCGCTTCCGGGTCCTCTACCAGATACCAGAGAAAATCCCCCTCGCTGACGGTGCCGATATATTTGTTTTCCCGGTCTACGACCGGGATGGCCGTATAGCCGTGGCAGCGGAGCTTCTCCAGCCCCTGGCGGAGGGTAAAGTCGTCCCGGATGCAGGACACTTCGTTTCGTGGGGTTAATAAAAATGCGATATTCATAGGTTTGCTTCTCCTGTTGTGTTTCCATGCTAATGAAAGTATATTCAGAAAGTGCATCAAATTTGCAAATTTATTTTAGCGGTTGATTGTAAAATCAAGTTGAACACCTAACAAGAAAGTCCATAGCGACTTT
>CAZRNK010000270.1:0-3760 GCA_964601435.1 uncultured Oscillospiraceae bacterium
CCGGAGGCCATCCGCGCAATTTTGCTGAAATCCACATTGTCGGCCAGCTTGACTTTCTTGGCATGTACCTTCAGGATTTCCTCCCGGCCTTTCAAATCCGGCAATTCCACAGGAATCCGTCTGTCAAAGCGGCCAGACCGGGTCAAGGCCGGGTCCAGAGATTCAGGCCGGTTGGTGGCTGCCAGGATAATAACGCCTGTATTTTCCTCAAAGCCGTCCATCTCCGTCAGGAGCTGGTTTAAAGTCTGCTCCCGCTCGTCGTTGCCGCCAACGCGGCCGTCGCGTTTCTGGCCAATGGCGTCAATTTCATCAATAAAGACGATACAGGGGGCTTTTTCCTTGGCCTGCTTGAAAAGGTCGCGCACCTTGGAGGCGCCCATGCCCACAAACATCTCAACAAATTCTGAGCCGGACATGGAGAAGAAGGGGACATTGGATTCGCCGGCCACAGCCTTGGCCAGCATCGTTTTACCGGTGCCTGGAGGGCCCACAAGCAGGATGCCCTTTGGCATGCTGGCGCCAATCTCCCGATATTTCCCAGGGTCATGGAGGTATTCTACAATCTCCTGAAGACTCTCCTTGGCTTCATCTTCACCGGCCACATCGGAGAATTTAATGCCTTCAGACGATTTGACATATACTTTGGCGTTGCTCTTGCCCATGCCGAACATCATGGCGTTGGGGCCGCCGGCGTTCTGCATCAGCTTTTTGGACATATATTGCCCAATGGCAATGAAGATAACGATAGGGAGAACCCAGCAGAGCAGGAAGGAGAGAAGGGGATCTGTCTGCTGGATGATTTCTCCGGAGAAGGAGGCGCCGGAGTTGTTCAGCCGCTCCGTCAAGTCCGGGTCCGGCATCATACCGGTCTTGTAGATAGCAGTATTATCTTTGTTGGTAAAGACAATTTGATTTTCCTCCTGCTGTACTTCCACCTGACCAAGTTCCTGATTTTCGGCCATATCCAAGAAGATATTGTAGTCTACCTCCTGTACCTGCCGCTGGGCCAGCCAAGGCATAGCCAGGAAGTTAAACAGGAGCAAAATAATCATGACCACCACGTAATAAAAAATAAGTGGCTTCCTGGGTTTCTTTACTTCCTGCATGTGTCTTCGACTCCTTTCTTATCTTCCATACGCATCTGCAAATCCATAGCCGTCAGGGCCGCTATGAGGGCGTACTGCATGGATTGCGTTGCAAAATCTATGGCATATTCCGCATAAAGCGTGGCGGCTTCCGCCTTGTCCTCGGCTTTGCTGCTTTCCTCGCAGTGGAGGAATTTCGTGAGCTGGCCTTTCAGCAGCTTTTCTGTTTTTCGGCTGTATTCCAGCTGAGCCTGTGCCAGCTTTTCAACCGCCGGAGAGCGGCTTCCTTCTACACTGTTTTTGAGTATGAGAAGCTGCTCTGCATATTCATCTTTTGCTTTTTTCAGTTCTGCCCGGAGCTTTTCCCGGTCTTCTCCGCCGCAGATGCGAAGCCGGCTCTGGAGACGGCCATACTGCTGCTCCATCTCATAGAGCTTAATCGCGAAAATCTCCTGATTTAACTTCATGGTACAGACAGGCTCCTTTCCGGGTGCTTTGCCCCTCATGATTTACTTATATCAGCATTGGTTTTCTACTTCTACTCTCAATTTTCCCATTATGTCCTTACACACTCGGAAAAATGTCAGAAATTTTGACATTTTTTCGAGTGTGTCAAGACAAATTTGAAAAACTGCAAGTGGAAAAGGATTTGCAATCCCAGTATCCTATAGTCAGCAAAAGTACCAATGCTCAGCGTTTTACAAAGTGAATTAAAAGAAAGGAGTTTTTACAATGACTATGAAAAACAAACGGGCTGTAGGTTGGATAGAGCTGATTCTCGGTATACTTCTGATTATATTGGCTATCTACTCTTTTATCAGCCCGGCGACGGCGCTCACAGGATTTACGCTCCTGTACGGTATCCTGGCGCTCATTACCGGCGTTGTGGACATTGTTTTCTATGTACAGCTGGAGCGGCATACAGGATTTGGGCCGGTTCTCTCCCTGGTAAGCGGTATTCTGAGTATTCTGGCCGGAATTTTAATTGTATTCAACTTGTCTGCCGGAACCTGGGTGCTTGTCATTTTGTTCCCCATCTGGTTTATTGCCCACTGCATCTCGCGCCTTACGCACTTACCCTTCATCTGTAATCAATTCCTTATGCCCTCTGTCGGCTTAATGCAGGAAGCGGCTATTATTACTTTACCCTCATTCTTAATATCCTGGGTCTGATTTTGGGCTTCCTGATGATTTTCAACCCCTATTTGTCTTTCCTGTCTGCCGGATATCTGGTTGGTATTTATCTGCTGGTATTGGGCATTGACAGCCTGGTATTCGCCCTCAACCTGTTGGACAATCGCCGGTAACATCATTCTGGAGGCAATTTGCTATGGAGCACATGAACCTGCTTGTATCGCTCGATGAAAGGTATCTCCCGCCGCTGCAGGTACTGCTGACTTCCCTGCATATCAACAATCCGGATATGGACATGACGGTGTATCTTATGCACAGCGGCATATCGGATTCATTGCTGCAGGCTGTGGAGCAGCAGTGCCGGCTTCAGGGAATTTCACTGAAGCCCTTATATATCGAAAGTGCATATTTTCAGGATGCTCCCGTAACAAAGCAATACCCGCAGGAGATGTATTACCGCCTCTTGGCCCCCTTTTTTCTGCCAAAAGATGTACACCGGATTTTATATTTGGATCCGGACACCCTGGGAAACAGACCTGCATGGCAAGCTGTTCGGCGCAGCTGCCCATACAGGAAAAACGGAGCTGATGAACAATATCAACCAATTTCGTCTCGGTACAGAAGCCAAATATTTTAATTCCGGCGTGTTGCTCATTGACGTGGATGTGGGCCGGCGGGAGATAATTCCTGAGGATATCTTTCGCTATGCCAGTATACATGCAAAGGAGCTGTTGCTGCCGGATCAGGATATATTGAATGCAATGTATGGAAACAGAACAATGGAATTGGATGATTACATTTGGAATTATGATGCCCGGAATTATAACACCTATCTCCTTCGGAGCGGCGGCATGAGCGATTTGGACTGGGTCGTCAGAAACACGGCCATTTTACATTTCTGCGGCAAAGCAAAACCATGGAAGCCGGGGTATTTCCACCGGTTTGGCGTCCTGTATAAACACTACATGCAGCTGACGCGCCGGACCGGTTTTTATCTCGCTGCGGAATCGGTACAGTAAAAGAGCCAGACGATATGCACTTGCGTATCGTCTGGCTCTTTATATAGTACTGCATAAATTCGGAGCTATGTTTCGCTCCAGCCCAATAATTCACTTGAAAGAATTCGCTCTAATTTTATTGCCAGCTGCTCCTGGTCCAAATTTGGGCGGCTTCTGTAACTCAGAAGCACGCCTACCAGCCCGCAGGCATTATATTGCAGCAGAATTTCCCAATCTGAATAGCTGATTGAAATATTTTCCATAGGACGGTATTGGGACAGCTCACTCATATAAGACACGACCGCATCCAGCATCAGCTTTTCGATTTGCTCCCGCCGCTGGGACTGCATCAGCTTTCGAAGCATGGGAAAATGCTCCACGTAAAACGAAATAAAAATTTTCAGGGCGTCGCGCATGCTTTCTGCCTTCAGGCTTTCCTCTACCAAATGCGCCGTCACCTGCTGCAATGTCCATTCCAGCACATCCAAAATGTCTTTAAAATGATAATAAAACGTCTGACGGGAGATATGGCATTCCTCAATG
>CAZRNK010000271.1:0-3737 GCA_964601435.1 uncultured Oscillospiraceae bacterium
TCCCGCATGTTTAAGCAGCGCACCGGCATGGGCGTCCTGGAATATATCCATAAGACCCGTGTAGCCGAGGCAAAGAAGCTGCTGAACACCGACCTGACCATCGGGGAAATTGCCGACTGTGTTGGCTATTTTTCCCGCCGCACATTGACCCAGACCTTCAAACGCTACGAGGGCATCACTCCGGACAGTTGGCGGAAAAATCTTACGGAAGAACCCACATCGCATCAAGAATGAGCCTCCAGTGCAAAAACCGACTCTTGTCCCCAACAAAATCTCCCTGTAAGATAGTCCCATAACCATTGCGTAAATGGAGGGATATTGATGGAAAATCGCACAATGGAAGAACGGATTGCGGAGCTAGAGTGGGCTGCAAAGCGGGACGATGCAATCCATCAAATTCAAAATCTGATGGGTCGCTATTCCATGTACCACACTGCAGGCATGCACAAGGAGTGCTCCGATGAGCTCTTTGTACAACACACGCCCGGCGGCATTGCAGACATTGCTGGCATTGGCGTCTGGGAAGGAGAAAACTGCTTCAAGCGCTGCTATGAGATCGCCCACAAAGAGATGGAGGGCGAGGGGCAGGAGCGGGCCGGCCTGCTCCTTATCCACTGCATGACAACCCCGGTTATCGAGGTGGCAGAAGATTTGCAGACTGCCAAGGGCACCTGGCTCTCTCCCGGCGTCACCAGTGGGCCTCAACCCGACGGTGTCCATTGTAATTGGGCCTGGTGTAAGTATGGCTGTGACTTCATTGTGGAGGACGGCGTCTGGAAAATCTGGCATTTGCATGTATATGGTATTTTTACTACTCCCTATGAAGAAAATTGGGCTACGCCCCGTCCTGCACCGGCAGGGGATCCGGCTACTGCTTGGGCAGACTGCCCGCCGGAAGGCCGTCCGGATCGGTTCAATCTGGACACTACCTTTAACTACAGCCCGGATTTGATTTACCCAACTGACCAGCCGGAGGTGCCCAAGCCTTACGCCACCTGGACAGAATAAGAAGCAAAAACGGCTTGCTTTTTTGCAAGCCGTTTTGTTTTTCAATCAGTCCGAACAGGCAAAACAGAGCAGCCGGACAGGGTCTTTTTCGGCTGCAGGTATAAAAATACGCCGGAGCAAAGCAAACTTTACTCCGGCGTGGAGCTGGTAATGTGACTCGAACACACGACCTGCTGATTACGAATCAGCTGCTCTACCGACTGAGCTATACCAGCATGGCCCCACAGGCCCGGCGGCTGTATACATTGCAGCCGCGAAGGTTATTATAAACAAATGAGCTGGATTTGTCAATGAAAATTTGCCCGCCGGCAAGCGCTCCCTTCTCCACACTGCCGGAGATTACTGTTCGTATTTCTGAAAGAAAAATTGTACCCTATCCGGCTTTTTGCAGCAAATTATGCTGCCGTCATTGTGCCAAATTCTCAATTTCTCCCATCTTTTTCAGGGAAATCGGATGTCTTTCGCGGACTTTTTCCGTTGAAATTTCCCACTGGATGTTTTACATAAATTTAGCCTTCTCGCATATTTGCAAATAGTTATCAACATTTTCAACAGGGTTTTCAACAGCCTGTTTTTCCAAATAATCCGGGCTATTCCCGGAGTTTTACTAGTATTTTACAATCCCGCAAATGAACATTTTGTAAATTTTTCTGTGGAATTTTAGTTTACATAACGCATTTTTCCGCTTTTCTTTTCCACTTCGCCGGAAATTCAGCAATTCCTGCAAATACTTTATGCATCCCTGCCGTCTCTACAGCAGCCCGCTCTCCGCCATGGAGACAAAATCCTCCCCACCCACTACAATGTGGTCGGCCAGGGCAATGCCCACACAGTTCAGGGCCGTCTGAATCTGCTTCGTCACCGCCTCGTCCTCTACAGAGGGGATGGCCACGCCGCTGGTGTGGTTGTGGGCCAGGATTACGCTGGTGGCATTGTGGCTCAGGGCGACCTCCACAATTTTGCGGATGCTCACCTCCGCCGTATTGACTTCCCCGCGGCTAATCTCCTTGCAGCATAGGACCTTTCGCTTGGCATCCAGGCATAAAACATAGACCACTTCGCTGCGCTCATAGAAAAAACGGGGTACCAGATACCGTCCCGCCGCCGCAGTCGAGTTGAGAATCTGGTCATGCTGCCCTTTGTTGACAAAATACCGCTTGCTGATTTGGGGCACCAGATGGATGAGCGCGGCCGCACTGTCCCCAATCCCGGGCACCTTCTTCAGCTCCGCCACGTCCGCTTCCAGCACAGCCTCCAGGCTGCCGAACCGGTTCAGCAGTGCATGGGCCAATGGATTGGTATCCCGCCGGGGCACAGCAAAAAACAGCAGCAGCTCCAAAACATTGTGGTCGGCGAAACTGTCCAGGCCATATTCCAGAAACCGTTGCTTCATCCGCTCCCTGTGTCCGTCGTGCATGCCCATCGGGCCGTCCCCCTTGTGTCTCTTTTTTAATAGTTTAACACACATTTCCAAAAAGGCAAAGCCCCGGGACAGGGAAAATCTCAATTGCAAACAGTATACAAACGTGATACAATAAATTGATTTACTTTTCCCTGGAATTCCCCGCCGGAAAGGAGGCACATGATGAAAAAGCTCCTGGGCTATGCCCTGGATTTCTGCCGCCGGGCAGATATGGTCCTGCTGGCACTGTGCACCATATGCGCTGTCTTCGGCATCGTCGTCATCTCCAGTGCCACTGCCTCCTATGAGACCAGCCGGTATGTCATCGTCCAGACCGGCGCACTGCTGATTGGCATCGGCCTCTATGTCCTGCTGACCATCATCGACATTGACATTATTGCAGACAAGTGGCCCTTCCTGTTTCTCTTCAGCGTGGTGTTCCTCCTGGCCCTCATCCCCTTCGGCGTAGGAGAGGAGGAGACGGGCAACCAGGGCTGGCTGCGCTTTTTCGGCATCGGTATCCAGCCCACCGAAGTCGTCAAGATTATTTATATCGTCCTCATGGCCAAGCATATCAGCTACCTGAAGGAATATAAGAGCCTGTCCGCCCCCTTTTCCGTTCTCCAGCTGGCGGCGCACTTCGGCTTCATGTTCGTGCTGATTATCTTTGTCTCCTCGGACCTGGGCAGCGCCCTGATTTTCTTTTTCATTTTCCTGGTGATGCTTTTCGTCGCGGGGCTGAAGCTCTATTGGTTTGTCATTGGCTTTGCTGCCCTCGCCGCTGTCACGCCCTTTATCTGGAATAACTTCCTCTCCGAACGCCACCAGGAACGGATTCTGGCGCCCTATGTGTCCAGCATCGACCCCACCAACAGCGATGTCAACTGGCAGCCTTATCAGAGTAAAATCGCCCTGGCCAGCGGGCAGCTCACCGGCTCCGGCCTCTACAATGGAACCCAAACCCAGTCCAGCTCCCTCTCCCAAAAACACACAGACTTCATTTTCGCCGTCATTGGGGAAGAGCTGGGCATGATTGCCTGCTGCATTGTGATTTTGCTCCTGGTGCTGGTCATGGCCCGCTGCGTATATGTGGGCCTCAAATGCCGGAACACCATGAACATGCTGATTTGCTTCGGCATGGCCGCCTTTCTTTTCTTCCAGACCTTTGAGAATATCGGCATGTGCATCGGCCTGACGCCGGTTATCGGCATCACCCTCCCCTTTTTCAGCTACGGGGGCTCTTCCCTGTTTTCCACTTTTGCCGCCATGGGCATCGTCTCCGGCATCAAATACAGGCCAAAGCCGGAGCGGTTCCGAAGTTACTGAA
>CAZRNK010000272.1:0-3713 GCA_964601435.1 uncultured Oscillospiraceae bacterium
CGCTGTCCCCACCGGGCTGCGCCATGGCACCGTCACGGTTGTACAGCCCCGGGGCTGCGTTGAGGTGACGACATTTCGGGCCGAGAGCCGCTACAGTGACCACCGCCATCCGGACGCCGTTGTCTTCGTCCCCAACCTGGAGGAAGATCTAGCCCGGCGGGATTTCACCGTCAATGCCATGGCCCTTACGAAAGATTTTACGCTGATTGATATTTTTGGCGGCCTGGTGGATTTGGAAAAGAAGTGCCTCCGCTGTGTAGGCAACCCGACCCGCCGTTTTGAAGAGGACGCCCTTCGCATGCTCCGCGCCCTGCGTTTCTCCGCAGTACTCCGCTTTCAACTCCACCCTACAGCCTATGCGGCCATTCTGGAAAAGGCGCCGCTGACAGCTCATCTTGCCTCCGAGCGCATCCAGGCCGAGCTGGGGAAAATCCTGCTGTCCGGCCAGCCCTCCTATGCCCTGGAGGCGCTGCATTTGGGTCTCCTCCCCCCTGCGCTCCGGGGTACAGAGGATTTGCCAGGCCCAGAGCTGTATTTCCCCCGCCTCCCCAGGGAACGCAATCTGCGCTGGAGCGCTTTCTGCGCCATTCTGGACCGGGCAGGAGGCATCGATGATGCCAGGGCGTTTCTCACCCGCCTTCGGCTTGACCGGCATACGTTGGAAGAAAGTGCCGTCGGGGCCTCGCTTGCACAGAGCGCCCCGCCGCAGAGCGACATAGATTGGAAGCGCCTCATCGCCCGGGAAGGGGTAGAGGCGGCGCGCTCCTGTGCGGCCGCTATGACTGCGCTCTATGGCGGCACGCCGCTGCGGACACTTCGGAGAATTCTAAGCAGCGGCGCCTGCTGCTCCGTAGACCAGCTGGCCATATCCGGAAAAGATTTACGCCCGTTGGGGTTTCACGGCCCCGCCATCGGCGCCCAGCTCCGACAATTGCTGGAGCATGTTTTTTCCCATCCGGAGGACAACAACCGGGAAGCGCTCCTATCCATCTCAGCAGACCAGGCGGCGCATGCATATATCGTTGACCGCGCAAATCCCAACACATGAATCTTATCAGCAGAGAGGAAAGGAAGATATCTATGTATTGCCGATTCTGCGGACACAAGATAGAGGAGGGTAGCCGCTTTTGCGCCCAATGCGGCGCTGCCCTTTCCACAGAACAGACGCAAAATCCGCCCGCATCCCAGCAGGCCAATCCACCAGCTGAGAATCCAACGCCGCAGCCGGAAGTCCCCGACG
Source organism: uncultured Oscillospiraceae bacterium (assembly GCA_964601435.1). Taxonomy (GTDB): domain Bacteria; phylum Bacillota; class Clostridia; order Oscillospirales; family Oscillospiraceae; genus CAZRNK01. The sequence continues at coordinate 1,241 of CAZRNK010000272.1, forward strand.
CATCTCAACACACGGAGGTTCCTCCCGCAACGCCCAACGCAGTATCCGACCGGAATCCCGCGCAGACCGGGCCGCAGCAGCCCAGCAACAGCTCCGAACCCGGTCAACCGCCTGCCGGCCCGGGTAAGCCCAGACTGAACTGGCTGCTGCTCGGCCTGGGCGCCCTGGTCATCGTTTTGATTGTTGTACTCATTGTAGTGCTGGCCGGAAGGAGCGGCGGAGAACCCCGGCCTACGGCGGCACCGAGTGCTGACGCGGCCCACACGGAACCCCTCCAGACAGAAGCCCTCGGCGAAGAAGCATCGGCTCCGCCCACCGCTGATGCTGAGCTGGAGACAGAGGCCGTGTCCGAGCCAGAGCCGGTTAACCCAGAACCGGTCATTGACGGTTATTACTCGGCCGCCAATACCCTGACCATCGGAGCAGATACCTATACGCTCCGGGATGAGAACCTTCTGCTGTGCCGGGACGGGGAATTTATCACCCTGCTGGAGGGTGGCTTCTCCACCTATTCCGGGCTGTGTGCAAATGGCGCGTATCTGTATGCTATGTACATAGAGGGCGGCGTGACCTACCTGGCGGAAATCAACTGTGCGGACTATGCCATGAATCTGCTCCTCCAATGCCCGGACGGTGCGCAGCTTGCAGGCCGCGTAGGGGATAATCTTTATTTTCTCCTGCCGGGCGAGACAGAATTCTCCGGCTATGACCTGGTATCCTTCAATCTGGAGACGGATGAACAGGTTTTCCTGGTCAGCGGCATCGGCTATGCCCATTCCTATGAAACTGGGCTCATCGCCCGGGGTTTTGCCACTGACGTTTCTCCCCAGGCTCTCTATTATGTCGATCCGGAGGGGACCTGCGGCCTCCTTACAGAGCAGGGGATGGACGCCACCTGCTATGAAGGCCGCCTGCTCTACTGGGAGTGCAACGCCAGCGCGGAAAACAACTATATCTGGGACACCGTCTACCTGTGTGAAATGGGGACTGACGGGCGGCAGGTTCTGCTGGAGCTCCAGGGAGAGGGCGCCTCGCTGATGCTCTCCGGCATGTACCCCACCGGCAGCGTACTCAACTATCAGGGGAACGCAATCTGGGTAGACTATGCAGGCGGCTACTATATCATGGCCCCAGAAACCGAGGAAGGCGGGCTTATCTCCAGCTTCTACCCCGACGGAGACACCCTCTATGGCTACGCCTATGAAAACCGGGGGCTATATGAAATCCAGCTGGATATGGACGCCGGGCGGTCCTCCGCAGAATTTTTGGGTAGTGCACCGGAGAGCAGCACCATTGTGGCTGTTGCAGACGGCTGGGCCTATTACGCCGGCTATGGGGACAACACAGAAATGGGCGCCATTATGCTGCGCTAGTTCTGCCTTTGAATTTTCTTTCCCACACAATCTGTGGCCCGGCTTCCCAAGGAAGCCGGGCCACAAGATGAAAATTCTAAAGCCATACGCTATTTGATTTTCATGCACCGGAAATCCGGTGCACTTTTTATTTATCTATACGGCGGGCAAAGGATACGCCATCCTTATGCAGAAATACATCCAGTTTTACCCGGTCGCCCCGGATCAGACTATTGGTAACTTCATAGACCATCCCTGCCTCAGTGCGGGTACGGCGCTGTGCAGAGAAGGCGCAGTCTCCCGCCTTGCACCCCAGAAGCTTTGCCTCGCTCTCTGAAAGAGAGACAGCCTCGTAGGTATCCATGGCGGAGTATGGTACAATGCCCACTTCATAAAGCAGGCTGTAAAAGCTGTGGGTCTGCAGCAATTCCCGGGTCAGCTTCGGGTAAATATACTGGGGATAATAAGAAGTCTCCAAAATCAGCGGCTCGCCATTCACATTCCGAATTCGAGTGAAACGGTACACAGGCGTCTTGGGATTGGACAGCTCCAGTACCCGGACCACCTCCGGCGTTGGCTCCATGACCTCAAAGTCGATGATGGTGGAGGAAGGGGTTAGCCCCATGGCGCTAATTTCTGAGGTGAAAGAATAAACCGTGTCAGTTTTCCGCCGCATTTTGGGCTCGGCAACGAAGGTGCCCCTTCCCTGCTTGCGGACTACAAGCCCCTCTGCCTCCAGCATCCCAATGGCCTGGCGGACAGTACTGCGGCTTACATCGAAGGCCTTGCACAATTCCGCCTCTGAGGGCAGCAGGTCGCCGGGAGCCAGGGTGCCCGCAGAAATGTTGCGGCTGACAATGCTGACCAGCTGGGAATAAAGCGGTATATCGCTGTCCAGAGAGAGCTTGCTCGATAAAATTGGGTTTCCTGACATTGGGGATTCCTCCGGCTTCAAAATTACTCGTATCATTCATATCATACCTGTACGAAACAAGTTTGATATCCCTTATTATAGGCATTTGTCTTTCAAAATACAAGTATTTCTTTCCCCTTTTCCGCTTTACCTCCCGGATATTGGAACCTCCTATAATTTTTTATAAATTTATTACACAAATTTCGTT
>CAZRNK010000273.1:0-3701 GCA_964601435.1 uncultured Oscillospiraceae bacterium
TTTTTTGAAAGGAAATTTTCTTCCTCTCCTTCCTGAATACAGGAAATCCTTCACTTTCTCTGGGATTCGACCATAAATTCAGAATTATTTGTAGTTTGCGTAAGTTTTTCTTGCTAAATACGCGCCTGTCTAGTATACTATAACCAAATCCCAAGGGAAATCCAGGGAACTTATCCTTTCTCAAGGAGGCATCGCCATGGAGCGCACCCAAATTACCCAGCTGGCCCAACGGATTATACACAACATCGGGCGGGTCATTGTCGGCCGTGAGGAAACTGTGGAGCTGGTGGTCACTGCTTTGATTGCAGGCGGCCACGTCCTGCTGGACGACGTGCCCGGTACGGGCAAGACCGTGATGGCAAAATCCCTGGCGAAGTCTGTGGACTGCGGCTTTGCCCGCATCCAGTTCACCCCGGATTTGCTCCCCTCGGATGTGACAGGCCTCTCTGTCTTCAACCAGAAAGCCTATGAATTTGAATTTAATCCCGGCCCGGTCTTTACCAATATCCTCCTGGCCGACGAAATTAACCGGGCCACACCCCGGACCCAGTCGGCCCTGCTGGAATGCATGGAGGAGCGCCAGGTGACCAGCGACGGGGAGACCCGGGCGCTGGAAAAGCCCTTTTTCGTCATCGCCACGGAAAACCCGGTGGAGCAGTCGGGGACCTATGCGCTGCCGGAGGCCCAGCTGGACCGCTTTCTCATGCGCCTCTCCCCCGGCTATCCCACCCAGGCGGAGAGCCTGGCCATTCTGGACCGGTTCATCCAGGACAGCCCGCTGGAGCGCCTGGAGAGCGTGGCCAGCGGTGCGGAAATTGTAGACGCCCAGGAGAGCGTCTCTGCCGTCCGGGTGGATGCTTCGGTGCGGCAGTATATCGTCGCCCTGGCGGAGGGCACCCGCTCTCTGGAGGATGTGACGCTGGGCGTCAGCCCCCGGGGCATGCTGAATATGCTCCGGGCCGCCCAGGCCCTGGCCGCCGTCCGGGACCGGGACTTCGTCCTGCCCGACGATGTCAAAACGCTGTGCGTGCCCGTCTTTGCCCACCGGATGGCGGTGCGCAGCAGCTTTGCCAGCAGCGAGAAAATCACCGCACTCCTGGGCCGCCTTCTGGAGAGCGTCCCGGTGCCCACGGAGGACCCCGGGGAAGACGCATAGGGCCTTATTGGCCCGGGAGGAACCGGCTATGACAATTTTTACGCTGATTGCCCTCGTTTTTCTCCTGATGCTGGGCCAGGCCTGGTATTATTACCGCCACGCCCTGGACAGGGTAACCTACACCCGCCATTTCAGCCGGGAGCGGGTTTACGCCGGGGACAGCCTGGAGATGATTGAGGTCCTCATCAATGACAAGCTCTTTCCCATCCCCTGGGTGCGGGTGGAGGCCCGGGTCTCCCCGAACCTGCGCTTCGGCGCCCAAAGCAACCTGGACATCCGGGGGGAGTGGTTCCACAAGAGCATTTTTTACATGAGCGGATATAAAAAGATTACCCGCCGCCACACGGTCACGGCTTTGTCCCGGGGCTATTACGACTGCTCCAGGGTCTCCGTCACCGCCGGGGATTTACTGGGCCTGACCACCTGTTCCAGAGATATGCGCGGCGACGCCCGGCTGCTGGTATACCCCCGCCTGGCGGCGCCGGAGGAGCTGCCTCAGGAGGCCCTCCAGTGGCAGGGGGAGGTGAGCGTCCGCCGCTGGACGGACCCGGACCCCATCCTGGTAACCGGCATCCGGGACTATCAGCGCCACGACAGCCGCCGGAGCATCCACTGGGGCGCCACCGCCCGCACCGGGACGCTTCAAGTAAAGGTGCGCGACTACACCGTCTCCCCCCGGCTGCTGATTCTCCTCAACACCCAAATCCGGGAAAGCCTGTGGGGCGCCATGGAGCCATCTCACATCGCCTTCCTGGAAAAAGGGGTGTCCCTGGCGGCCTCCCTGGCCGTGTGGGCCGCCGGCCTGGGGCTGGAGGTGGGCCTGCGCACCAATGGCGGCAGCCAGCTGGACGAAACCGTGGCCGGCATCTCCATCGACCCCCGGCCCGACAGCGCCAGCGCAATTCTGGAGGCCCTGGCGGCGCTGCAGATTAAAATGGCCCTATCCTTTCCCCAGCTTCTGGACCGGGAAATTGCCAAAAGAACTTCCGGCATGGATATTTTATGCATCTCCCCTTACTGGAGCGCGGCCCTGGAGGAGCGCGCTGCGGACCTGAAGCGCATGGGCAACAGCGTCCGGCACATCCCCCTGGAAGGAGGTGCGGCCCAATGACCATGCCCCGGATTCCCCGCATCGTGGCGGAGGTCATCGGCTTTGCCCTGACCATGCTTCTGGCTTTTGCCGTGGCGCTGCTGCTGGAGCGGATTTTGCTCCCCGGCGCCGCCTGGTACAGCCGCGCCATTCTCTACTGGCCCCTGGCGCTGCCCTACCTGGCCGGCCGGCTATCCAACGCCGGCCGTACCCAGCATCCCTGGCTGGTCCTGCTGGCAGAAGGCGTCTCTGTGCTGCTGGCCCTGGCCCTGATTTTCCTTCAGCTGCCGGAGCGCAGCTCCTTGGCCTATCTCTTCTGGGCCCTCTCCGTCTTTCCCGGGGTAGCGATGTTCGTGGTGGGGCGCATCTGCGTCCCCGTCTATCCCCAGTGGATTGCCATCGGCACCGTGGTGCTGTATCTGGCGGACATTGTGATTTTCTATGTGGCCTTTTCCTACCGGGACACCGTCTCCCCGCTGACAATCTGCGCCTTGGTGAGCTTCTTCCTCTATCTCTTCAGCGCCAACAGCAAGGGCCTCTGGGACGGGGCCCATGCCCAGCAGGGGCAGGGGAGCCTACCCACCGGCCTCCGAGGGCGGAACGCCCTGCTGCTCACCGGCTTTTCAGCCGTCTGTGTCGTCCTGGTGCTCACCGGCGTGCTCCAGACTGTTCTGGGCTTTGTCCTGGGCACGCTGTGGCGGGGCCTGGTCTGGCTGTGGAACTGGTTCTGGAGCCTCTTTCCCGAGGACAGCGGCGGCCCGGTGCCCCAGAGTCCGCCTACCCAGGAGCCCATGGAGATGCCGGACGTGCCGGAGTCAGACCTCATACGGATGCTGATTATTCTCTTCGTGTCGCTGATTGTCCTGGCGGCTTTAATCGCCCTGGTGGTCAACCTGATGCGCCTGGGCTTCCACTTCAAGGGACGGCTGCGCCGGCCCCGGTGGCTCCGCCGGCATCAGGAGACCAACACCGACGAGACCGATGTGGAAGAGGACCTTTTCGACTGGAACCGGTTCTGGGGCCGGGGCAGGGACTATCTCCGGGGCCTGGGGGACCGGCTGCGGCGGCCAAAGCGTTTCTCTGACATGCCCGACGACGAGAGCCGGGTGCGCTTTGCCTACCGGGCCCTCCTGCGCTCCCCCGCCGCAGGGGAAAACACCCGCTGCGCCACGCCCCGGGAGCTGGGTGCGCGCACCGGCAGCGGGGAAGTGGCGGCCTTCACCGCGGGCTATGGCCGCTTCCGCTACGGCGGCGAGGCCGCCACGCCGGAGCTGGGCGAGGAGGCCCGCCAGACGGTGCGTTTTCTCCAAAAATCGGCAAAAACCAAGAAAAAATAATCGGCGCTTTCATGGGCATACTATTCCTGAAATCTCTCAGTTTGGAGGATGTACCATGAAAAGCATGAGTTTTCTCAAGGGCATGGGCGTCGGCCTCGTGGTGGGCAGCGCCATCGGC
>CAZRNK010000274.1:0-3681 GCA_964601435.1 uncultured Oscillospiraceae bacterium
GGCCGTTTCATAGGCATTCCTCATTCGCGTTTTTCTGTCATTATACCCCAAGCGGTTCAAAAAGGAAAGACAAATATCTGATGACAGGTTTCCGCATATGGTTACAGTCATAAAAAGGGGATGAAATTGATACTTTTTTCCGCCTTGCTGATATGATACACTATATGTATGACGCATATTCAAGGGAGTAAGGGGAACAGCCCGGTTACGGAAAGGATATGAAAATAGATGGAAGAAATGAAAGTATGGGATTTACAATGCAACTACATGCAGACCCCTTTGGGGCTGGACAGCAGGGACTTGACGTTTTCCTGGAAACTGGAGAGTGACGAGCCCAAGGTTCTCCAGCGGGCCTACCGGATTTTGGTAGAGCAAAACGGGGAACAGGTCTATGACAGCGGCCTGCAGGCGAGCGGTATCCTGCACTGCCAGGTGTCTCTGGCCCTCCGGCCCTGCACCAGATATGTGTGGAGGATAACTGTCCATGACAGTCTGGGACGGCACAGCCAGGGGGAGAGCTGGTTTGAAACGGGCCTGCTCTGCGGCAGTATGGACGCGTGGGATGGCGCAGTCTGGATTGGAGCGCCGGAAGTATCCCTCTACGGGGACACGACGCCGGTATATGCCATAGAGACAGACTTTCAATTTACACCGGAGTCCCGGACAGCCGGTCTGTGCTTTGGCATTGGGGATGCCCGGCTGAAGGAGCGGCGGATGAACGAGATGCGCGTGGCGGGGGAGAGCGCCATCGCTTATGTGGTGGATATGACAGGGGAGAGGCCGCTGCTGAAAATTTACCGGACGGGGTATACGGCCGGGGATCAGGGGGATGTCCCCCTCGCTGTTGTGCCTGTAGTCCGCCATGGGACGGAGGAAGAAATTCTGACCGGTGAGAATTGGGAGCAGGTGCATTGCCTGCGTGTGGAGGTGACAGGAGGAAAGGCGGTAACCTATCTGGACGGCACGCTGGTAGATCAGGTGCCGGTCCAGCGCCCGGAAATTCAGGAGGGAATGGAGATAGAAGGAATGCCGGAGCCGGAGGGGTTTACAGGCCGCTGCCTGAATCCTCTGGGGGACTCCAACTGCCCGCTGTATCCTATGCTCTGCAAAATCGGTGTGCAGGCGGAGGGCGCAACCAGGTTCCTGGGACTGCGTGTCCAGAACCTGCGCTATCCGGGCTCAACCGTTTTTGAGGCCTTCCATGAGCCCCTGCTGCTGGAGGGGGAACACATTGTCGACCCGAGCCACGGCGGCGCCGCGATGCTCCGCCGGCGTTTTTCCCTGGAAGAAAAGCCGGAACGGGCCAGGCTCTATGTGGCGTGCCGCGGGATTTATGCCGGCAGCATGAACGGCTGTGAGATGGACGACACCTGGTTTGACAATGGGGCGGCGCAATATGACAAGCACATGCCGTATCGGGTATATGCAGTGGAGGATATGCTCCGCTGCGGTGAGAATGTGCTGGCTTTCACCCTGGCCTCCGGCTGGTATACAAAGGGCCAGAGCTTTGGTATGGAGAATTACAACTACTGGGGCGACCGGGAGAGCCTGCTGGTAAAGCTGGAATTGACATGGGCGGACGGCAGGCGGCAGGTACTGGTATCCGACAGAGAATGGAAATGCAGCTGTGCGGGACCGGTGCGCGACGCCAGCTTCTTCCAGGGAGAAACGTATGACAACCGGCTCTCGGAGCAGTGCCGGGGCTGGGCGACTCCCGGTTTTGATGATGCAAATTGGGCGCAGGCGGCGGAAATACCGCTGGTATGCTATCCAGTCTCGGGTATGCCGGAGATGTGGCCGTGTCCCAACCAGACGGAGCCGGAGCTGATGTGCTACCCGGACAGTGTAGTCCGGGTATGGCAGGAGAAACCGGCCTGTGAAAAGCGGGAGATTGAGCCGGGTGTCTATTTGTTTGACTTCGGGCAGAACTTGGTGGGTGTGCCGAAGGTGCGGCTGTTCGGACAGAGAGGCGACACGGCGGTGCTCCGCTATGGGGAGGTGCTCTATCCGGAGAATGAGCCGGAATTTGCAGCGTACCTGATGACGGAAAACCTCCGGGAGGCAACAAGTATAGACCGTTTCATTTTTGCGGGAGCGGAGACGGGAGAGCTGTTTGTGCCAAAATTCACCTTCCATGGCTTTCGGTATCTGAAAATCTCAGGGGTGTCCAGGGAGCCGGAGTTGGAAGATGTCCGGGCGCTGGTGCTCAGCTCCTTGGGGAAACCCACGGGTGAAATCCGGACCTCCAACGAACTGGTAAACAGGCTGTTTCAGAATATTCTGTGGAGCCAATATGGCAACTCTCTGTCGATTCCAACGGACTGCCCCCAGCGGAACGAGCGCATGGGCTGGGCGGGGGATGCGCAGGTCTTTGTATCCACGGCATTGATGAATGCCGACGCCTACGGCTTCTACCGCCGGTATCTGCTGTGGATGCGGGACTGCCAGCTGGAGAATGGCCAATACCCCTGCATTGCCCCGGTGGGCGGCGGTTTTGGTGGGATTGCCTGGGAGAGCGCAGGGATTATTATCCCGTATACGCTCTGGCAGCACTACGGAGATGACACAATCCTGCGGGAAAACTATCCGGCCATGTGCCGGTATATTGGGTATTTGCAAAGCCGTGGTGAGATTGGCAGGCTTACAGGCGTCGGCCCCCTGGGCGACTGGCTGGCCAGTGACTATAGCACCGACACACCCCTGCTGTGGAATGCAGTCGCCCTCTATGACCTGAAGCTGATGGAGGAGATGGCCAGTGCCCTGGATGAGACGGCGGATGCGGCCCGATTTGCGCATATGTTTTCCGAAGGGCAGAAAATCTGGAATGAGACATTTGTTCACCCTGTTTCCCGGCAGGCCATTGGACTGAAAGGGAAGAGCAGCCATACCCAGTGTGCCTATGCGCTGCCGCTGGAATATGGCATTTTGCTGGAGGAAAATCGCGCAGCCTTTCAGCGGCACCTGGTGGCGCGGATAGAGGAGACGGGGCATGCAGTCACTACGGGATTTTTGGGGACAGGCCCGCTGAACCCGGCGCTGACCCATGCCGGGCGTCCGGATACAGCCTATGCGGTGCTGCTCAATACCCGGTATCCATCGTGGCTATACAGTGTACTTCAGGGGGCCACGACCATTTGGGAGCGCTGGAACTCCTATACAGTGGAGAACGGCTTTGGCGGAAACAACACCATGAACTCCTTCAATCACTATTCCCTGGGAGCCGTAGGGAAATGGATGTACACGTCCGTTCTGGGTATCGGCCAGGGGACGGCGCCAAGCTGGGAGCATTTCCGTCTGGAGCCTCAAATTCAATGCCTGGATTGGGCAGAGGGACATTTTGACAGCCCCTGCGGGCGCATTGAGAGCGCATGGCGGCGGACAGGCCACGGACACGCATCCTGGTCCTTCTGCGTCCCTGCGGGTACATCGGCGCAGGTGATTCTGCCGTCCGGCGCCAGGATTCTGTCCGGCGGGGAGAACTTAGAAGTTGCAGCAGACGCATCTCTCTGGGCGGGCAGCGGCCGCTATAGCCTGGAGCTGGAAATTACGCCCTGACGGTAAACTACGCGTTTAAAAAATTCCCACCCATTTTCTTCGGAGTGAAGAGAATGGGTGGGAATATTGCTGTGTCCTTTTACAGGCTCCCTTTGGGGCACTGGCGGCCGGTGTGGTCCATTTCAT
>CAZRNK010000275.1:0-3676 GCA_964601435.1 uncultured Oscillospiraceae bacterium
GCGGCGTTTCTTTTGGTTACTTTTCTTTCGCTGGTGAAAGAAAAGTAACAATTGGTTCATTCTCTTGCAGGAGCAAGAAAAGTACCGCTCCCGTCCTTTCACTGCTGAAAGATGGGTAAAAGGTCTTGGTGTGCTATGCGAGCCGGACGGCAGCCCAGAAGCCCTCCTCCATGGCGTGGCGGGCCCGGCGGGCCTGGACGCAGTCCCCGACGGGGATGACGTCGATGCAGGCGTCCTGGAGCGCCTCCACTGCGGCGGTATTGGGCCGCATGCCCATGGCATATACCACCGTGTCGGCCGGGATTTTTACAGCATTGCCCGCTTCGTCTATCGCCGTGACGCCGTCGGAATCCACGGAGGCCACCCGCAGGTTTGTGCGCACCGTAATGGGCGCCTTGGCGAAGGACTGGAGCATGCCCTCCCGATGCATCCAGTTGGCCTCGGGAGCAATTTCCGGCTGCATCTCAATAATGGTGACGTCGTGCCCGTGTTCAGCCAGGAACAGCCCCGTCTCGCAGCCCACCAGACCGCCGCCCAGGACGGCGACACGCTTGCCCACGTTCTCCAGCTTTGTATAGACCGTGGTGGCGTGCTCGGCGGTATCCAGGCCGGGGATGGGGGGCTTGGAGGGAGTGGAGCCCGCGGCCACAATCACCGCGTCATAGCCGCCCTCCCGGATGAAGTCTGCCGTCACCTGGGTGTTTAGGAGCACTTTGGCCCCGGACTTTTCCACCTGGGTGATGAGGTAATTCTTCAGGCGCATCAAATCCCACTTCAGGTTGTCATAGTCGGTGAATTTCAGCAGCCCGCCCAGCTGACCGCTCTGCTCTGCCAGGGTTACATCATGGCCCCGCTCCGCGGCGGTGGCCGCCGCCTTCATGCCGCCGGGGCCGCCGCCCACCACCAGGACTTTCCGTTTGGCCTTGGCAGCGGGGATGCGGTCATAGCGGTCCTCCCGGCCGGAGCGGGGGTTCACCGCACAGGCGAAGTTGCACCCGCCCTGCATGCCGGTGAGGCAGTCCAGGCAGCGGAGACATGGGATGATGTCCTCGGGATGGCCATGCTGGGCCTTCTCCGGGAGATGGGGGTCGGCGATGAGGGGCCGGGCCATGCCGATGAGGTCGGCCTTGCCCTCGGCGAGAATCTGCTCGGCCAGCTCCGGGGTGGTAATGGCGCCGATGGTGAGAACGGGGGTCTTGACCCCGGCGGCCTTGATGTCCGCGGCGTAGTGGACGTTGACGCCGTGGGGCAGGAACATGGTGGGGTGGGTGTGGACCGCCTGAGCGTCCTCGGTGTCCAGCGCGGCGGAGACGTGGATGATGTCCACCTTCCCGTCGAGCATTTTGGCAAATGCGATGCCCTCCTCTTTGGTGAGGCCGCCTTCGATTTCCTCGGCGCCGCTCATGCGGTACTCAATCAGGAAGTTGGGGCCGCAGCGTGCGCGCACCCGCTCTATGACCATCAGGGGGAATTTGGCCCGGTTTTCCAGGCTGCCGCCGAATTCGTCTATGCGGGTGTTGTACAGGGGGGAGAGGAACTGGTCCAGCAGCCAGCCGTGGCCGCCGTGGAGCAGGCACATGTCAAAGCCGGCGGTTTTCAGGAGCTCTGCACAGTGGGCGTAGTGCTCGGCCACCAAATCCATTTCCTCCGGCGTCATGCCGTGAATCTTCTCCCCGTCCCAGCGGACGTCATCCACCGGGCCCCAGGGCATCCAGTTCGCATCGCCATAGTTGGCCTCCCGGATGCCGGTACGGCCGCCGTGGTTCAGCTCCAGGGAGGCCCGGGCGCCGCCCTCGTGGATGGCCTTGGCCATCTCGGAGAGCATGGGCAGGTTCTCCTCAGTGCAGGCAAAGGAGCGGGGGTTGGTGGCACCATGCTCCCGGTCCACGGGGGTGTCGCCAATGGTGACGACAGCGGCGCCGCCCATGGCCTTTTCCCGATAATAGGCAATCATGGAGTCGCTGGGGCGGCCCTGATAGTCCATGTGGGACATCATGTTGGGGGCCGACCAGATTCGGTTGCGAAAGCGCATGCGCCCAATGGTAATGGGGTGGAACAAATTGGGGTAATAGGGATTCATACAGCAAAAACCTCCTGCCGGTATCAGATACTTGGTGTGCCGGCGGTGCGCCTTCCGCGTCCGCCGCAGTTTATCTGCATCTATTGTAGCGCAAAGGGCCGGACAAGAGAAGCAAGTTTTTTTGCCTTATTTGCAAGAGAAATCTTTCTAATTATATATTTTTAACCTTGCATATTGGGCGGGCATGTGATAGCCTGAGGGGGAAGGGGGCGTTTTTTATGCTGACGCAGCGCTTGATTGAATCCTTTCTTACGCTGGGAGAGACCCTCAACTATACAGAGGCGGCCAGGCGGCTGTATACCAGCCACCAGGCCCTGAGCCAGCAAATTCTCCGACTGGAGGACATCCTGGGGCATACGCTGTTCCTCCGGACCACCCGCAGCGTGCGCCTGACGCCGGTGGGGGAGCTGTTTTACGCCTATTTCCGGGAGCAGGCGGCTAACTTTGACGCGGTGCGCCAGGAGGCGGCCCGCATCCGCCGGAGCCAGGAAAACGATTTGCGCCTGGGCCTCCTCTCGGGGATGAATCCCCCGGTTTTCTTCCAGGCTGCGGTGCGCGCCTTTCAGGAAAAGCACCCCGGCAGCGCCGTCCACCCGGAGTGGTATACCGTGGACGACTTGACGCGGTATTTTGAGTCGGGGCTGCTGGATTTGGTCATTTCCCTGGACGACAGCGGGCTGGGAGACAATGCGCGCCTGAGCCGGATTGCTCTTACCAAAAGCCGGCTGGTACTGGCGGTGGCCCGGAGCCACCCCTGCTATGGGGCGGAGCGCCTGCCGGATTTCAGCGGACAGACTTTTTATTATCAAAAGACGGACGCCCAGGAGACCACCTATGAGGACTATGTCAATACCCAGCGGCTGCTGCAGCTCCTGGACATCCGCGCCGCCCGGCTGGAGATGGCGCCCAATCTCCAGTCCCGCCAGACGGCGGTGCTCCTGGGGCTGGGCTGCTGCCTGTGCATCGACCAGGACACCCTGTGTTTCAACCCCGATGTCCGGAGCATACCCGTGGGCATGGAGGCGACGGGCATCTCCTGCTATTGGGAGCGGGAGACGAAAAAAGAGATTGTGCATGCCTTCGTGGACTGCATGCGGGCGCTGGTGGCCCCCGGCGGCGCACAATAGCGTTCCTTTTCTTGCCCCCTCTCAGAGGGGAAGCGAGGGATGATACTTTTCTTTCTCCAGCAAAAGAAAAGTATCCAAAAGAAATGCCGCCAAAGGGGCCCGACTACCAAGGTCGGGCCCCTCTGGACACCCCCCTGTAAGTCCAAGTCAGTTGCGGCCTTGTTGGGGGAGGGTATCTGATTTGTCTCCAGCGTCGATTCGCCGGGCTTGCGCCCTGGGCTATGCTGAATCTCAGAAGGGAGCTCCGCACTAAAATTCTGCTTCGTCCAGGGCCTAAGGCCCGTATTGGTTGCTGGAGGGCTTTCCAACATTCTGCCATCGACCCCGAGGCTTCTGATTAAAGTTTGCGCGGGGGGATTCCAAAGGGGACCCGGCATTTGTAGTCGGGTCCCCTTTGGCCTGTTCTTTTGGACACTTTTCTTGCAGGAGCAAGAAAAGGAACGCCCCCGTCCCCTCGCAAGGGAAAAAT
>CAZRNK010000276.1:0-3649 GCA_964601435.1 uncultured Oscillospiraceae bacterium
GCGCTTGTGGACCTCCTGAAAATAGAGGTAGTCGGGGGGACCCTCAATTACAACGTTATAGAAGGGCGGGAAAGAGCACCAGAAGGAGAGAACCTGTGTTTCAGCTAAGGGGAAATAGGCCTCCTCCACAACTTCCGTTTCGGCGGGGGCTTCCGGTTCTGTGGGCTGGGGGTCAGGGGCTTCGGTTGCAGCCGCTTCTGTGGCAGGGGGCTGGGATGCCTCCGAGGTGCCGCTGCAGCCAGCGGCCATGCCTGTCAGAAGGGCCAGGACACAGAGGAGAGTGAGAAATTTGCCTGCTTTCATGCTTGGGACAACTCCTTTCGTTTTCCATGTTTTGTCCTTGTATTGGTTGCCGAAGATAACGGTTTTGCGCAGCAGATGAAGAAAAATACTTAATGTAAAATACTCGCGAGATAAAATATTAAAAAATTATCATTTAATTTACATATAATTTTAACATAATGCACAAAGAAAAGGAAATTCCTCTTTGAATATAATGGCATTCTGTGCAGTTATGACATGAACGCTGTAAAGCGGTTAAATAAGGGGTATTCCTGTTTGTTATCTGTGCATTCCAAAACGCTATTTTACGCACACATGGGACCGGCCGTATAATTAAAATAAAGGTTTGCACCAAGAGAGCGCCGTGGCGGAGGCGCCTGAAAAAAGAATAGGGGGGAAAATCTATGGACAGCAGATTTACTACAGCAGAACTGATGGACCGCTGGGATGCCCGGCGGGAAATTATGAACACCATGGTCCGATTCATCTCTCAGGATTATCTCTTCCGGCGGGAGAAGGACATGTATGAAAAATACTGGTCCAAGGCGGAGGATGTATGCCTGGGGGTCAACGCTGGATATTATTCCGGTGCGGCGGCAGTAAAGGGGTACTACGCGGGCATTGACGCCCAGACCCGGCTGGAGAGCCGGCTCATTCAGCAGAAGTATCCCACCCGCCTGGGGGATAAGAGCGAAGCGGAGGTATATGGTGCCGGTGTGCTGCGGATGAAGCCCCTGGACACGCCGGTGGTGGAGATTGCCGGGGACGGCAAGACAGCCAAGGCCCTCTACAGTGTCCGGGCCACCAATGTAAAACTGACGCCCGGGGGCCATGTCTCCTACTGGGAGTGGGGCTGGATTGGCGTGGACTTCGTCCTGGAAAAGGGAGAATGGAAAGTGTGGCATATGCTCTATGTCCAGGACATTGACTGCCCCACCCATCAGAGCTGGGCCGAGCCGGCGGAAGAATTTCCTGAGGACCCTGCGTTCCAGGCCCTGCGGGACTTCCATTTCCCGGAGCCTAATGTGAAGCGGCCGGTGCGGGAGCTGTACCATCCGCTGCGGCCCTTCACTCCGGCGCCGGACTACCCGGTGCCCTATGAGACTTTTGCTGAGACCTTCAGCTATGGCCTGTGAAAGGAGGCGGGAACATGGGAAAGCAGTTTTTTACAGATGACGAACTGGCAATCCGCCTGTGGGATAGAGAGGAAGTCAAGCAGGTGATGAGCAAGCACTGCTACTGCCTCACCAACGACCAGCGCCGCCGGGAGCTCTCCGAGCTGTGGGTGAAAAAGCCCCAGAATCGCCGGACGGCGTCTTTGGGGCTCAATAATGGCTTTTATGTCGGGATGGACGAAATTTCCAATTATTATGTGGTACAGCACAATGACCTGCGCTATGCCCAGCTGAAAGCCTATTCCGATGTCCTGCCAGAGGTAGATTACAACAACCACAACCTGGGGCTGGGGATTATGAACATCCACAATTTCAATACGCCGGTCTACTATATTGCAGAGGACGGCCAGTCGGCCAAATACATGGGCTATGACTGCGGGATTTATACGGCGGGCCATCCGGACGGAACAGCGGACGCCTACTATATCTTCGGCGTCACCTATGCAGACCTGCTGAAGGAAGATGGAGAGTGGAAAATCTGGCATCTGGTTATGCAGCATGACCAGAGCGTACCCGCGGGGAAAAACTATGGGGAGGCTGTACCGGTGCGCCTGCGTCCGGGGGATGACCCCTATGTGGAAGAGTTTGGCGAGCCCACCATCCAGCGGACGGTCTATGACCCCTTCCTGGGCTGGGAGTACATGTACCAGGATATGCCCCGGCGGTATTACAGCTATCATGAGCTCCACGGTTATGGGCCGGAGGGCAACATGGGCCGCAAGTGGTATGAGCGGGAAAGGAGGGAGTGGTAATATGAACAAGAACTTATCGCTACACCAGCGGATTCACAATGCCATCGGCGCGCAGGAGATGGAGATAAAAAAAGCGGAGCACGCGCTGGTACACGCCATCGGCTATGAGCGGGAGGAGTTTGACCGGCTGTGGGTCAAAAGCGAGAACGCAACCTGGGGCCATAATTTCGGTATTATGGTGGGCATGGAGGAAATTTACTATAACCACACCATTGACGAGGATGAGCGGGCTGTGAAAGAGACCTTCGAGATGGGGAAAAAATATCCTGAATACCGGGGAGTGGATTTGCGCTCTGCCGGTGCGGCTACGGTCCACTGTCTCTCTGAGGGCTGTATAGAGATTGCCGATGACGGCCAGTCCGGCCGGGGGTTTTTCCTGACGCCGGGGCTCATGGGCTCCGCAGCGGAGTCCTTTGCCGGTAAGCGGGGCATGGTGAACCTGTGGGAGTATTACGGCTGTGACTTCGTCTACCACGAGGGGGAGTGGCTGTATATCCACGAGCATGTCTGCCCCGTCTTTGGCGGCGGCTATGATGAAAACAACTGGGCCCATGACATGTACCTGAAGTCCGATGATGACCCCAGCCACAACCAGCGCCGCCCGGCCCCCTGCAAAGTGACGGTGGATGCGGTCCAGAGCGACCGGTATGACGTCCACCAGGTCGTCCAGCACCTCCGGTGGGAGTGCCCGGAGCCCTATGAGACCCTGGACGCAGCGCATACCTATTCCGAGGGGCGCTATACGATTTAAATTTGCAAAAAAGGATTCCACCCGGCCCTTTTGCCGCAGAAAGGGCCGGGTGGAATCTTTTTTGAAAAAAACACTTGAACCTTACCTTACGTCAGAATGTACACTGGGGATACAGGAAGATATATGAGCGCCGGGAACTGAGGCGCTACGGCGGAAAAGGAGGAGGAAAAATGTGGAGAAAGGCTATTTGTCTGGCGCTGGCGTTGGCGTTGCTGATGCCGGCCGGATGCGCACCGGCAGCAGAATCCGGGGACGTATACTGGTATTTTGCCGCCGCAGAGGCGTACTTCGTCGTTGTGCTTCCCTGGGAGGATATTGGCTATGTGTGTAGCCGGAAAACCGAGAGCATAACGACTTTCCCATACACACTGTAGAGCTCTAGAGAGGGCGGGCCCTCTGTGGATATGCTGGTGACGGGGGAGTTTACGCTGCACTACTGAGAGAAAAATAGAAAAATGAGCAGGCCCCCTGCCTTTCCATTGGAAAAGCAGGGGGCCTGCTCATTTTTATGGTAAGAGCGGGAAACGGCTATGCGCTACCCTGGGCCGGGGCAGCAGGGCCGCCCAATATAGCCCGGGGATAGTAGATGGACTGAATCTGATGGAGCTCGGCAAAGTGCTCTCGGATGATGGCAAGAAAAGCAGCGGCAGTGTCGGTGAGGGGCGTGTCGGGGGCGGCCAGATAGGCGG
>CAZRNK010000277.1:0-3648 GCA_964601435.1 uncultured Oscillospiraceae bacterium
TCCCGCCCAGGAGCAGGTACATGCCCGCCGCCACCGTCACCGGCACAATGAACCGCACCAGGGAGGCACAGAGGTTGCTGAGACTGCCCGCCACCGCCTCGTCCCGGAGGGATGCATCCCGCAGGTTTCCCATCGCCGCTTTCAGGGCGTCAAACCCCTCGCCGGTGCGTTGATAGGCCTTCAGGTCTTTCATGCCCCGCAGATATTCATTGATTGCCGTGGCGGCATGGGCCTTTGCCGCCATCACCCGGCGGCTGTGCTGCTCCTTCACCCTGGCCACCAGCAGCATGAGCAGCGCACAGACAGGCAGCATGCCGAACATGGCCAGCCCCATACGCCAGTCATACAGGCAAATCCATACGATGGAAATCACCAGCAGCGCCCCGACGCCCAGCGGATAGGGCAGCCAATAGCAGAGGGTGTACTCTACATTGGCAAAGTCGCCTGAAAAGGAGCTAATGAGTTCACCGGACTCCTTGCTTGAGAAAAAGCCCAGGGGCTGCCGGCGCAGCTTTTGTATGTATGCAATGCGCTTGTCCGCCGTATCCCGGTACGCCTTGCCGTAGGTGAAGTAATAGGAAATCAGCTCCACCACATACTGCAGGACAAAGCACCCGATTCCCAGGACCGCAAGGGTGATAAGCCGGGTGAGATTCAGCGTATACGGCGGCACAAAAGCCTGGCCAAGGGTGTAGATGGCTACGTAGGCCAAAATCGCCGGGAGCATACTGCACGCCTGGGAAAGGAACAGCCACAGCATGGGCTGGAAAATCTCCTTTGGCCTATGAAAGGTAAACTGGCGAATCATGTTAAGCATGGGCGGCGCCCCCCTTCATCTGCCAGTCCTGTGTCTCGTTTTGAACAGCCCACAAATGGGCGTAGAGGCCGTTTTGGTCCAGCAGCTCCCGGTGCGTCCCGCTCTCGACAAGCCTGCCGCTGTCCAGGACGTAGATGCAGTCCGCGTCCCGGATGGAGCAGAGCCGGTGGGCAATCATCAGAACCGTCTTGCCCCGGAGCAGCTCCGCCATGCCCTCCCGCAGGGCCAGCTCGTTCTCTGCGTCGGCAAAGGCCATGGCTTCGTCCAGTACCACAATGGGGGCATTCTTCAAAATCGCCCTGGCGATGGCGATGCGCTGGGCCTCGCCGCCGGACAGCCTGTGCCCGCCGTCCCCCAGCCGGGTGTTGTATCCGTCCGGGAGGGACAAAATAAACTGGTGGCAACGGGCCGCTTTGGCCGCCTGTTCCACCGCCTCACGGCTGACACCCCGGTGCATGGCGATGTTGTCATAGGCGCTCTCTGCAAAGATATAGGTGTCCTGAAACACAAAGGCCACCGTATCCATCAGCGCCCTGGCAGTATAGTCCCGGATATCCGTTCCGCCTATGGCGATGCTCCCGCTCTCCACATCCCAAAACCGGGCCAGCAGCTGGCCCGCTGTGGACTTGCCCCCGCCGGAGGGGCCCACCAGCGCCGCAAAGCTGCCCGCCGGGATTTCCATGCTCACGCAGTCCAGGGCCATACGGCGCAGGGGGTCCGCCGCATTTTGGTAGGAAAAGCGCACGTCCCGGAAGGACAGCGCAGCGCAGGCCGGCACCTCGTCTATCTGTCCCTCGGCTGTCGGCGCCAGCTTCAGTATATCGTCAATCTGGTCCATCCGCACGGACAGGTTCCGAAGCTCCGCGCCAAACTCCACCAGCTCCATCAGCGGGCTGCCAACTGCCGGCCCCACAATGAGAAACATGAGAAGCTCCATCATCAGCTGGTGATTGCCCGGGTTCAGATACAGCAACACACAGCCGGCAATCAGGAGAAAGGCCAGCACAGAAATGGTAATGGTCTTATAGGCCCCGTAGATTGGCGTAACCCGCCTGAGATAGGCCATCAGGTGGCCCCTGTTTTTCTCAATCAGTCCTGTCAGCCGCCGGGCAGCCGCCTCCGGCCGCCCGAAGATTTTTTCCTCCTCCATGCCGGCCACATACTCGGAAAAGGCCGCGTCCAGCTCCGTTGCGGATTGGTTCAGCTCCGTCCAGATTTTCTGCCCGCGCTTTCCCCCAAACGCTGAAAACTGGATGAGAAACGCGGCCGCCAGCGCGGCAAAAATCGTAAACGTCAGGGGGATATTGATGGAAACAAGCAAAACCGCCAGCGCGGCCAGCAGCAGCCCGGCGCCCACAAGATTGGATACATCGTGGGCAATGATGCCCTCCATCTTCTCCATGTTGTCGTTCATGGTTTTCTGTACTGCGCCGGACTGCCCGCCGGTGAAAAAGCCCAGGTTCAGTTTTCCCATGTGGCCCAGGATGCGCATACGCAGCTCATAGAGCGCCCGAAAGGCGCAGGCGTGGCAAATCACGCTGCCCGCAACAGACAGCACAATGCCCGCCGCAATGCTCGAGAGGGTTATGCCCACCCAGAACCATACCTGAGCGGGCTCTGCTGTGGCCTGATCGAGGGACGCCTCCAGGACAATACGCACAATGCGGTAGTTCGTGTAAAAGGGTAATGCTGTAAATAGAATGCTGACGGAGGAGCAGAACACGCCAAGCACATATTTTGCCGAGGCGCACTGGGCAGCCTGAAACACCCGGAAAACAGTATTTTTCTTTTTCTCTCTCATGCTTCTCCTTTCCCGCCCTTTTTCAGCAGGCATAGTTAGGAATTGCTAACCATGAGTATTATGCCGTCTGCCCCCGCCGCGTCAATGGCGCCGCAAGTGCCTCAAAGGGCGTGCTTTTCGATTCAGCGCCCAGCAAAACACTTGATTTTACGCCATTTCTCCGATATAATCTTTTGCATAAGTTAGCAAAGACTAACTTAAATTTGTGCCAAAACAGAAACCCGTGTGCCGTTTCAGCACACGGGGAGGAGAAAATCATATGGTCACCATACACAACATAGAAGAGACGTTCCGGTTTTACGGCTCCTTTGGGGCAGCGCAGCGGGACGTGGGGAACGGGACATGCTTTACCTTTCCTGACAAGGGCTCATACGTCCGGTTCTGGGGCAATCCCCACGGCTTTTGCGTGGCCTCCGTGGATTTCACGCCAAATGAAGATGTTGTTTTCCGCGCCCAGATTCACCAGCGCTACCTCGGCATTGGCTTCCACGAAGCGGGCCGCTATCTCAGTTACATACGGAAATCCGATGCCCGGGAGTCCACCACCGGCGTCAATTGCTTTGTACTCAATTCTCCCGCTCCACACTTCCTGAAGCTGACCGGCGGGCAGCGCCTGCGGTTTCACGGGATGTATTTTCAGGAACAGTTCTTTCGGGAAAACGGCGTGCAGCTCTGCGACAGCTTTTGGGAGGATGCGAAACATTCCATCGGCGCCGGGGAAATCCACGCCCCGGAGCTGACGGCGATTTACCAGCGGATTGAGCGGTGCCCCCTGGCAGGCGAGCCCTTCCAAATCTGGATGCGGGGCCAGGGGCTGGCGGCTGCCGGTTTTCTTCTGGAGCTGGTGCAAACATATTCTGCCACACAGCCTGTCTATCTGAGCGAAGCGGAGCTGGTCGCCGTTGCGCAGGCAAAGCAGCTCATCCAAAACAGCCTGGGCAGTATGCCGACCATACTGGAGCTGTGCAGGCGCGTCGCCATGAATAAAAACAAGCTCCAAAAGGCGTTTCAGCTGACAGAGGGAAAAAGC
>CAZRNK010000278.1:0-3628 GCA_964601435.1 uncultured Oscillospiraceae bacterium
TAAAAATCCCCTGCCGCTTTGGCGGCAGGGGACACGTCTGCCTAGTTTTTCTTTACATAAGCTGCGGCTTCTTCCCCGGCCAGGTAGCCGGAGTTCAGGGCCCAGCAAAGGGAGGAAAACAGCGGGCCATACTCCTCGCCCATCCAGCCGGAGGCATTGTCCCCGGTGACATAGAGGCCGGGGATGACGCTCTGGTCCGGGCGCAGGGCCTCCATGTGCTCATTGATGGTAATGCCGCCCATGGTCACATCGAAATTCCGCTGGAGACGGACTGCATAGAAGGGCCCCGTCTGAATCTTCCGCAGGTGGGCGGGATTTTTATAAAATTCGTCGTCCTTGCCGGCGTCGCAGTGGGCGTTGCAGCGCGCTACCGTGGCGGCCAGGGCCTCCGGCGTGCAGCCGATGAAGGGGGCAAGCCCCTCCAGGGTGTCGGACACGGCCAGCTTCCCCTCCGCGGCCTCCTTGTCCAAATCGGCCCAGAACTCCTCCCAGGTAGGGGTACGGTCCCCATAGCGGACATGCTCCAGCACCTGGCCGAAGGCCTCCTCGATGGTGGGCCGGTCAATGAGATAATAACCCAGGCCCTCAGGCTGCCGGTCGGTGATATATTCGGCGTCATCCGCCTCGTCCTCGCAGCAGAAGCGCTTGCCGTTTTTGTTGACGATAATCGCCAGGGGCTCGTTAATCAGCCGCTGGACGGTGTAGGTCCCGGGGTAGTGGCCCAGGGCATGGAGGGCGATGGACATATTCTTGCCCACCTCCGCGCCGATGGCCTCCGCCATGGCCACGCCGTCGCCGGTGAGGCTCTTGAGGCTGTAGTGGGAGAAATAGTTGTCCGAGGTGAAATACCGGGGCAGGAAGCGGCGGAGCATGTCCATATTCCCCGCCATATTGCCCGCCGAAATGGCTACGGCCTTGGCGTGGATGACATAGCTTGTCTCCTGGCCGTCGGCCTTGACGCCCACGGCGGCCCCATCCCCATTAGTGATAATGGAGCGCACCTTGGTGGAGAGATACACGGGGACGTGGTAGCGCTCCAGCACCCCCTTGAGCACATTCACAATGCTCGTGCCGGCCCATCCGGGGCCGTAGGCGGGGTTGTTGACCGGGCTGGGCATGGAGGGCTCCTTTATCATCATCACTGCGCCGTCAAAGGCCCAGCGGGCGTTGTCCAAATCAAAGCCGTTGTCCACCAGCCACTCCAGATAGGTGCCGGAATTGCGCAGATAGCGGGAGAAAATCGCCGGATTCAGGAGATAGCGGTTGAACTTGTGGGCGGTCTCCAGATAGTGGTCCGTCTGGTCGGCAAAGCCCAGGGCCCGCTGGTGCTTGGAGGTGGTGGACAGCAGTCCGCCGCTCAGCCAGGTGTTGCCGCCCAGGGCGTCCATCTTCTCCACCACAATTACCTTGGCCCCCAGTTCGCTGGCCCGGGCCGCCAGGCTCAGGCCGCTGCCCCCGCCGCCAATCACAACGATGTCGCAGTGCACCGTCTCCACCGGCCCGCCGGGGTAGCTCAGCTCCGCCCGGTCATAGCCCTCATACATGCTCAGTAGCTTGCTCATGGAAGTGCCTCCTTTTTCCTCATAACATATATCCGTAAAAATCGCGCACTGTTTATCCCCAGACCATAAGTCTCAGGTTGCCTCCGGCGCCTCTGCCGCCGCCAGCAGCCGCTGGATATGGAGCTTGCTCAGCAGGGCCGCCACAGCGGCCTGGAGCACGCTGTCCGCCTCCGCCTCGCCGGCCAGGGCCCCTTCCCGCCCCATGCGTTGCTGCCGCTCCAGCTCATCAGCAAAGCGGTCATAGGCCACGGACATATCCTCCCGCCGGGCCATATAGTCCAGCAGGGCCCGGATTTCTGAGATGCTCAGCACCCGCTTCATAAGAAAAATCAGCAGCAGCCGGGCCACATGGCCCCGGTCATATTTCTTCTTCACCGGCGGGGCCAGCACCTTCTGCTTCACATAATTGTTAATCATGGAGGCGGTAATCGGCTTCTCCTCTGCCCCCGGCGGCAGCAGGGGCTGGAGTTTTGCCTCAATAAATCCCACTACCTGGTCCATATAGAGCTCAATTTCCGGAATTTCTCCCCATTTCGGCAGCGTAAAAGCCACGCCTGCTCCCTGCCTTTCCTGATTACGATTGCCTCTATTGTGTCATAATCTCTGTAGCTTGTCAAATATTATCTTGCGGGGTTGACAAAGTAATCAATCCGCTGTAATATAGTATTAAATACTAGATTATATATTTTTCCGCACAACAAGGAGTGCCGGCCATGAATACTTTTTATGTTTTTGGTGATTCGATAATGAAGGGGATTCTCTACGAGCCCAAGAGCGGCCGCTATACCTCCGCCTCGGGCATGCAGGATATGCTCCAGGGCGCGCTGGGCGCCGAAGTGGTAAACTGTTCCCACTTCGGATGCACCCTTCCAAAAGGCTTCCAGCGTATCCAGCGCGTCCTGAACCGGGGTGTGAGTGCCAAAACGGCCCTGGTGGAATTCGGCGGAAACGACTGTGACTTCAACTGGGCGGAGGTGTCGGCCAGCCCGGATACAGAGCACCTGCCCCACACCGCCCTGGGCGAATTTAAAGAGAAATACACTGCCCTGCTCACCTTCTTAAAAGAAAAGGGCATCACGCCCATCGTCCTGAGCCTGCCCCCCATTGACGCTGAGAAATATTTCCGAAAGATTGTCTCTGCGGGTCTCAACGCCGGGAACATCCTCAAGTGGCTGGGAGATATCCACATGATTTACCGTTTCCACGAGCTCTATTCCCATGCGGCCATGGCTGTAGCCCGGAGCGTGGGCTGTGCTGTGGCGGATGTCCGCTCCTTTTTCCTGGATAAACACGACTATACCAGCCTGATGTGCGACGACGGCATCCACCCCAATGAGAAGGGCTACCGGCTCCTGTGCAGCGCACTGCGGGACATTCTCCGCCAGAACGCGCCCGCCCTGGCCTGACCCAGGCCGGGGAGTGGGGGCGGTACTTTTCTTGCTCCTGCAAGAAAAGTGCCCAAAAGAAATTTTTCCCCTTGCGAGGGGACGGAGGCGATATTTTTCTTGCTCCTACAAGAAAAGTATCCAAAAGAAAATTTTCTCCTTGCGAGGAGACGGAGGCGATACTTTTCTTGCTCCTACAAGAAAAGTATCCAAAAGAAGCGCCGCAAGAGGGGGAACAGCGACAAAGGCTGTTCCCCCTCTTGACTCCCCCTCTAAAACTTTTAGCATGTTGCGACCAAAGCTGGGGGAGGGTATCTGATTTGTCTTCAGCGTCGATTTGCCGGGCTTGCGCCCTGGATATCGCCTAGTCTTAGTGGGCAACTTTGCACTGTGGTTCTGCTTATACTAGGGCGGAAGCCCGTCACGTCAGCACAAGCTCCGTATCCCGCACTTCCACACGAAAGTGTGAGAGCTTGGTAACTCCGCTGCGCTTCCTTCTTGATGCAAACCCACTGCCGTTTAGCATTGCATCGTTTTTTGCAGCCCAGGGCCTAAGGCCCGGCCTGCTTTGCTGGAGGGCTTTCCAACATTCTGCCATCGGCCTCGAGGCTGGCAACTATAATTTCCGTGGGGGGATTCCAAAGGGGACCCGGCATTGGTAGCCGGGTCCCCTTTGGCCTG
>CAZRNK010000279.1:0-3606 GCA_964601435.1 uncultured Oscillospiraceae bacterium
TAGGGCATTCTGCCCATCAGCACCATGTCCAGTACCTTGTATGGAAACGCAAGGGAGTAAGTTTGGGGTATATAGGCGATAATTTTGGCCAGCTCGGAGGGACGGTATGCCTCCACGTTTTTCCCATCGATACAGATGCTGCCGGACTTCAGTTTATGTAAATTTAAAATTGCCTTTAAAAGCGTGGATTTGCCAATTCCGTTGGGGCCAAGTATGCAGAAAATTTCCTCGCTGGTGATGGTTTCATTGAGGTCAGAAAAGATGTCTGTCTTTCCGTCATAGGAAAAGGCGGCATTTTGGATTTGAATTTCTCTCATATTATGACCACCCCGCTTTCTGCCGGATCAGCGCCAGCAGGAAAATTGGTGTGCCGACCATAGCCGACAATACGCCGACGGGTACTTCTCCAGAGGCCGGAACACGGACTATCATATCAATTACCATCAGGAAAATACCGCCGGCAAAAAAGGAGCAGGGGATTAAGCGGCGGTTATCCGGCCCGGCGATCATCCGGACAATCTGAGGTATCATCAGGCCAATCCAGCCAATAGTCCCACATTCGCTGATGACCACTGCGGTTATGACTGTTGATGCGAGGATGA
This sequence comes from uncultured Oscillospiraceae bacterium, assembly GCA_964601435.1. Taxonomy (GTDB): domain Bacteria; phylum Bacillota; class Clostridia; order Oscillospirales; family Oscillospiraceae; genus CAZRNK01. Next base: position 603 of record CAZRNK010000279.1, read on the forward strand.
TAATGAACCGTACCCTGCCGGTATGAATCCCCAGAGACCTTGCCTGCTCTTCCCCCAGGGACATGCCGTTCATTCTGCCGCGCTGACTCATTATCAGGGTGCCGCCAAGGAGTAGAGTAAAGAACAGCACTCCCATGTTTTGGGCATCCAGCCGGGAGAGGGAGCCCATCAGCCAGAACATAAAATCCGACATTTGGCTGGAAATTGGATCTGCCATATAGCGGAGGATGGAATACCCGGCGCTGAGAAGACTGCTGAGTACGGTACCGACCAGGACAAGGGTCAATGTGGGGTTGCCCCGAAGCAGGTGTCCAATGAGATAGACGGCCAGGACAGTGGCAGCTGCAAAGACGAATGCCAGTGTATAGGTCATGGAATGTCCCAGCTCCAGAACAACAGCCAGCATGGCCCCAAAACAGGCCCCGGAGGATACGCCTAAAATGGATTCGGAGACAAGGGGGTTGCGGAAAACGCTTTGGTAGCTGGCTCCGGATATGGCCAGCCCTCCGCCCGCCAGCATGGCGCCCAGGACCCTGGGCACCCGAATTGACAGCAGAACCAGCGTAACCCTGCTGTCCCAGGTTACCGGAATCGGGTTGGGGATGGTGTAGGTGAGGTTGAGCCCGGGAATCCGCGTGGGCAGCTCCAGCAGCCAGATGCACTTGTCGGCAATCCCCCAGAGCAGGCAGCGGAACACGTCTCCCGGAGATGTATAATATTTTCCGGTTAAAATACACCAGCAGAAAGCGGCGGCGAATACGGCGGCAAGGACTACGTATAGAATTTTGCTGCGTCTGCGTTCCTTGGCGGCCAGGGCTTCCCCGTAGGAAGGTGCAGCCGCCACAACAGATTCATTTTCCATAGGATTTTTCTCTCCGCTCTGCACAAATGGGAATTGAGCGGTGGCCGGAACCGCCGGCCGCCGCTCGCTGGGAATACCTTTTATTACTGAATAAACTGTGCTTCGTTCAGGGTGATTGCAGACCCCTCCAACATGGTGGCAATTTCTTCATCTGTCGCCTGATAGCCATACCACTCAAGGCCAAAGTCACGGATAACGTCCTCCATAGCAGGGCCGGTATAATCCTCACCATAGAGTGTGGAGCACGTCCAGTACATCAGCATGATGATAGTGGGGAAAGTGCTGGGAGCCATGCCTTGGAAGTCCGACATGACGGTGTAGAAGTTGCCTTCCTGATAGGCGCGGGTGCTGGTAAAGACAGGGTTTGTCAAAAGCTCTTCGTCTGCGACCTGTTTGCTGCGGAAATTGATAATAATGTCTGCGTCGTAGGCGGCTACGGCCTCCATGTCTACTTCGACATAATCGGGCTCGTCATAGCATAGTGTGGCGCCGGTCCGCTTGATGCACTCGATTGTCTCCGCAGTATTGCCCTGGAGCCGGTAAGTCCCGTTGCTCATGGACCAGATGGCCAGTACGGTTACATCCTCCAAGGGCTCATAATCGTCATAAATCGTCAGGGCGTCGTAATAAGTATCGATCAGGGCATAACAGTTGTCTGCAATTTCGCCTCCGAAAATCTCAGCAGCCAGTCTGTAAAAATCCATTACGCCTTCGGAGTTGGGAGGATAGCAGCAGACCGCAGGCAGACCGCAATTTTCAATCTGGGCAATGCGCTCATCGTTCGGATCGTTGGTGCGCAGAAAGACAATATCTGGATCACAGGCGATGAGTGTTTCCTGGTCAACTGTTCCACCGCCATCGGTAAAGCAGATATATTCATAACCTGTAATGCCCGGATAGAGGAGCTCCTGGGAGGCGTCAGTCTCCCGGTAACCGGTGAGATAGCCTTCCACAGCGCCTGCATAGCTCAGTAGGTAAGGCTCGTTTGAATTCGCTGCATAGCTGGTGATGGTAGCAGGAATTTCCACTTCGCGCCCCAGCATGTCCGTAATGACGCGAGTTTCGCCTTCTGCTTCAGGAGCCTGAGTCTCTTCACTTTCCTGGGGCGCTTGCGTAGCAGGCGCCGCAGTGGCGCTATTGCCGTCTGTGCTGGAAGCGCACGCACACAGGGAAAACACCATAGCTATTGCCAAGAGAAGCGCAATGATTTTTTTCATAGCTTTGATTCCTTTCCATTTTGTGTTTTTATTGTTAAATGCCCGTATCGGGCATAATAACCGCCTTTGGCTGTTTTTCAGGCATCTTCATGCAGCTGCGCCGCCCCCACCGGGCAGGTCATGACGCACATTCCGCAGCCTGTGCAGAGCGCAGGGTCAACAACGTACGTTTCTTCCCCCCTGTGAATTGCCCGGGTGGGACAGCGGGCAGCGCAGTGCCCGCAGTTTATACAATCAAAACTGATTTTTGCTGCCATAGTACCTGCTCCTTACAAAACAAAAATAAAATTGCCTCCCCTTTCGTTGTGAAAAGGAAGCAAACATAAGCAACCCAGCCGACCAAGCGCCGGCCTGCGGCGTTTGAGAAGCAAAAAGCCGGTATGTTCATCCTTTTCAAAACGGAAGGCGTGGATGTTTCCGTCGCACACCCTGTGAGTCCAACGACTCAGTTTCCAAATCCATAGGCCGAGACAGCCCTTAGGAAAGGGAAATCGGATTCTTGTTCATTCGCATCTAAAATACAAGATAAATCGACTGCTGTATGTTGCAAATGTAACTTTTCGAAAAAATTTTTTTATGTTATAATCCATATCATCAGACAAAGAGGAAAGGCGGATGAAAAAGATGGATAGCCGTGGGGCAATTTATGCAGTGCTGCCTCGTCTGCAGTTTACCAGCGGTGTACCGGATACCAAATATGAGCTGCTGCTGCGCCTTTTTCGCTTCAGAGAACGGGTATATCAAAAGGACGCGATGATTTTTATGTCCGGAACCTCTGCCGCGGTTTTTGGCGCGCTAGTCGCAGGTCGGGTACAGAGTACCAGCTTTGACTTTCTCGGCAACAAAAAAATTATTGCAGAGTATCACGCATGGGAATGCTTTGCCGTCACCAACGTCAGCTGCAGCATTGGCGAATATGCATTTG
>CAZRNK010000280.1:0-3606 GCA_964601435.1 uncultured Oscillospiraceae bacterium
ACACCGGGATAGTTCCTACTTTTCTTGCATCAGCGAAAGAAAAGTAGGCAAAAGAAGCGCCGCCAAAGGGGCCCGGCCACCAATGCCGGGCCCCTCTGGACACCCCCCTATAAATCTCAGCCTGTTGCGGCTTTACTGGGGGAGGTTATCTAATTTGCCTCCAGCGCCGATTTGCCGGGCCACAGGGCCCTGGGCGTCAGCACAAGCTCCGTATCCTGCGCTTCCTTTCTTGATGCCAACCCACTTGCGTTGGGCTTTGCATCGGTTTTTCTTATGCTGAATCCTGGAGGGCGGCGCCGTACTATGTTTCTGCTTTGTCCAGGGCGCAAGCCCGTTATTGGTTGCTGGAGGGCTTTCCAACATTCTGCCATCGGCCCCGGCGCTGAAAACTAAAATTTTAGCGGAGGGATTCCAAAGGGGACCCGGCATTGGCAGCCGGGTCCCCTTTGGCCTGTTCTTTTGGATACTTTTCTTGCAGGAGCAAGAAAAGTATCGCTCTCGTCCCCTCGTAAGGGGAAAATTTTCTTTTTGATACTTTTCTTTCGTTGGTAAAGAAAAATTAGATGTACATGAGCTTCCGCGCATCCCGGAGCAAATCCGCCCGGAAATCGGGGTGGGCAATGGCCACCAGGGCCTCGACCCGCTCTTTGACGCTGCGGCCGCGGAGATGGGCGATGCCGTACTCGGTGACAATGTAGTCCACATAGTTCCGGGGGACAGTCACATTGGCGCCCTCGGTGAGCATGGTCTTAATCTTGGAGTAGCCCTTCTTGGTGATGGAGGTGAAGGCCATGATGCCCCGGCCGCCCTTGGAATGGAGGGCGCCGTAGGCGTAGCAGAAGCCGCCGCCGCTGCCGCTGAACTGCTTGGGCCCGATGGACTCGGAGCAGACCTGGCCGGTCAAATCCATCTCAATGCAGGTGTTGATGGAGACCATGTTGTCGTTCTGCATGATGTTTACAGGGTTGACGCCGTAGCTGGCGGGGACGATGCGGCACTTCTTATCCTGGCTCAGGGTATCGTACAGGGCCAAATCGCCGCCGGCAAAGGTGAAAATGTGCTCACCCTTGTTGAAGTTTTTCCGCTCGCTGGTGATAACGCCCCGGCGAATCATCTCGCCCATGGTGGTGGTAGCCATTTCCGTATGCAGGCCCAAATCCTTCAAATCAAAGCACTGGGTAGCAATGGCGTCGGGCAGGGCGCCAATTCCAAGCTGGATGCAGTCGCCGTCGCGCATCAGGCTGCGGACATTCTGGGCCACCTTCAGCTCGTCCTCGGAGGGGACGGCCACGGGGATGGTCTGGATTTCATAATCTACCTCCATGAGGCAGGTGACATCCTGGATGTTGATGTCAATCCCGCCGCGCACCCGGGGCAGGTTGGGGTTGACCTCCAGGATAATCTTGTGCTCCGGCTGGCTCAGGACGCACTCCAGGGTCTCCTTCTCCCACATCAGGCACAGGCTGACCTGGAAGTTGCCGTTCTCATCCATGGGGGATGCGGCGGCAATATACACGTTGTAGGGCTTGTGGGCCACAATGAAGTTGGCATAGTCGCACAGGTCGGTGACGATATAGGAGACGTTGCCCTGCTCCTGGCCGCGCATGAAGTTCCGGCCGAAGAAGAAGCCGCCGGTGTTGATGTGGCCATTCATGCCGGGCAGCTCCACAAAGGGGTAGTTGCCCTCGTGGCCCTTGATGCACTCCACGCCTTCCACCCGGTCGGCGATGGTGTGCATGTTGGAGAGAATCTCCACCGCGCCATTGCAGTCGCCGGCGAAGGCAATAATGTCTCCGGACTGGATTTGGGACAGGCATCCGCCCAAATCGGTCTTTTTCTGATTATACAGCTCCGTATAGTTCATTGGAATCCACTCCTTTTCAAATATCTACAATTCACACACGTTATCTCTATTGTATAGGAAAAGGAAAAGCGTTGTCAAGGTGCCGGAACAAATTAAGTGTTTAACAAATTCCCCGGCTTTTTTGGGCGCTTTGTCCTAATTTTGAGTTCCCAGTTTCCCCAGCGCCTCCTGATAGGCCTCCGCCGGGCGCACCCGGCCCACGGCGGAGAAGGAGAGGCGGGAAAAATCCAGCACCTGCCGGGCAACAGATAGAATCTGTGCCTCTGTCACCGCGTCATACCGGGCGATAACCTCGTCCGGGGCCAGGGAATAGCCCAGCATCAGCTCGCCCACCCCCAGCTTGTTCATCCGGGCAGTGGTGGACTCCATGGAGATGACCAGGTTGCTCTTGGTCTGCTCCCGGGCCCGGCTCAGTTCCTCGGCTGTGACCCCCTCGTTGCGGAGACGGCGCAGCTCCTCCATAATCAGCTCCAGCGCCCGGTCTTCCGTCTCCCGGCCCAGGGCCGTGGACACCCCGAAGAGCCCCACGTCGGAAAAGCCGGCCGTGAAGGTATAGATGCCATAGCACAGGCCGTTGCGTTCCCGGACTGTCTGGAACAGGCGGGAGCTCATGCTGCCGCCTAAAATGGTGGACAGGAGCTGGAGGGCAAACCGGTCCTCGTGGCCCATGGGCAGGCCGGGGAAGCCCAGGCAGAGCTGGTTTTGCTCCGTGGCCTTCCGCCGGACGATGAAGGCCGGGGCATAGTGCGCCGGGGCGGGGGGAGAGGCCTCCGCCGCCGGCAGGGCGGCGAATATGCGCCGCAGGCGCCGGATATGGGCCGTGGTAAAGTGTCCGCACAGGGCCACCACAATCCGGGGGGCAGTATACATCCGCTCCTTGAATGCCCGGAGGGAGTCCCCGGTAAAGGCACCCAGCGTCTTTTTGGTCCCCAATACCGGCCGCCCCAGCGCCCCGGGGAGCGTCCGGGCCAGAAGGCGCTCTGTCACCAGGTCGTCGGGGGTGTCGGCGTACATGTCCATCTCCTCGAAAATAACGCCCCGCTCGCTCTCCACGTCGGACTGGTCGAACCTGGAGTCAAAAAACATATCCCCCAGCAAATCGATGGCCGTGTCCAGGTGAGTGTCCAGCACGCGGGCATAAAAGCAGGTGCTGTCCCGGGTGGTGTAGGCGTTAATCTGGCCGCCGATGGCGTCCATAATCCCCGCCAAATCCCCGGCGGAGTACCGGCTTGTCCCCTTGAAGAGCATGTGCTCGATAAAGTGGGCGGCGCCGCCCTCGCTCCGGCGCTCATACCGGGAGCCGACGCCTACCCAGATGCCCACGGCGGCAGAGCGCACATGGGGCACCTTTTCCCAGACAATCCGAACCCCATTGGGGAGGGTAATTTTTTCAGACATATTTTCTTCTCTCCGATTCTTTCGGCCCCGCCGGGCCTGAAAATTCCTTGCTATATCCTATCACACCGATGGGGAGAACACAACAGATGTTTTTCCCAATGATGGAGGGGGATATTCCCACTTTTCTTTTACCAGCGAAAGAAAAGTGTCCAAAAGAAGTTTTTTCGCTCATGGGCGGGACGGGAGCGATACTTTTCTTGCCCCTGCAAGAAAAGTACCCAAAAGAACGCCTCCAAAGGGGACCCGGCTGAAAATGCCGGGCCCCTCTTGACTCCCCAGTCTGGGGAGTGGGGGATGTGCCTTTTTGCCCGTCCAAAAAGGCACGAAAAAGACGCTCAGGGGCG
>CAZRNK010000281.1:0-3583 GCA_964601435.1 uncultured Oscillospiraceae bacterium
AGAACTCGCCGGGGGAGCGGTCCCCCCGGGCGTCCTCGTCCCGGAAGCAGGGGGCAATCTGAAAATACCGGTCAAAGCCCGCGGTCATCAGCAGCTGCTTGAACTGCTGGGGCGCCTGGGGCAGGGCATAGAACTTCCCCGGATGCTTCCGGCTGGGCACCAGGTAGTCCCGCGCCCCCTCGGGGCTGGAGGCGGTGAGGATGGGGGTGGTAATCTCCAGAAATCCCTCCGCGCGCATGGCGTCCCGGATGGCGGCAATGACATTGCACCGGAGGACAATGTTGTCCTTTACGGCGGGGTTGCGCAAATCCAGGTACCGGTATTTCAGCCGGGCGGACTCGTCCGCCTCCCGGCTGCGGTTAATCTGGAAGGGCAGCTCATTGTGGAGGCAGCGGCCCAGAACCGAGATTTTCTCCGGCACGACTTCAATGTCCCCGGTGGGGAGCTTTGCATTTTTGCTGCCCCGCTCCCGGACTGTCCCGGTGACGGAGAGGGTGGATTCCTTGTTCTCCCGCTTGACGGCCGCCAGAATTTCCGGGTCCTCAATGACCACCTGGGTGGTGCCGTAGAAGTCCCGGAGGATGAGGAAGGCCAGATTGGCGCCCACCTCCCGGAGGTTTTCCATCCAGCCGCAGAGGGTGACGCGCTGGCCGGTATGCGCCATGCGGAGCTCGCCGCAGGTGTGGGTACGGGATTGCTGCATCGTTATCAACTCCATATTCTTTCGTAAAATCAAGGCTTTTCGCCGGGGTCTTGTCCGGCGGTTTTATTTTTCCGGCTCCTGAATGGGCAGGACGCCCTGCGTCCGCGCCCGGAGCTTTTCTGAAATCCAGGCGGGGGCCGCCTCCGCAGAGATGGTCTCCTGCAGGCCGGAGTCCATGTCCTTGACCGAGACGTTTCCCTGGGCAAGCTCGTCCTCCCCCAATATGACCACATAGGGGAAACCCAGCTTCCCGGCGTAGCTCATCTTCTGCTTGAATTTTTTCTGCTCCGTATAGAGCTGGGTCCGCAGGCCCGCGGCCCGGAGGGCGGTGGCCGCAGAGATGGCGGGCCCCAGGTCCTCCGTCATGGGGAGGACCAGCACATCCGCCGGGGCGGTGAGGAGCTTTTCATTGAAATACCCCTGGTCCTCCAGGACGAAGAACAGCCTGGTCAGGCCGATGGAGATGCCCACGCCCGGGAGGGGCTTGTCCGTATAAAATTCCGCCAGGTTGTCATAGCGCCCGCCGGAGCAGATGGAGCCCACCTCCGGGTGGTCCAGCAGGGTGGTCTCGTAGACGGTGCCGGTGTAATAGTCCAGGCCCCGGGCGATGGTCAAATCCACGGCGAAGTTTTCCTCCGGCACGCCGAAGTCCCCCAGGTAGCGCACTACCGTGGCCAGCTCCTCCAGCCCCTCGTCAAAGAGGGCGTGGCGGCCCCGATAGGCCGCCAGGGCGGCCAGGACGGCGCTGTTGCCGCCCCGGATGGCGATGAAGCGCAAAATCTCCTCCGCCTGCTCCCCGGACAGGGCCAAACCCTCGCCCATCAGCAGTTCCTTGACCTTTTCCGGGCCAATCTTCTCCAGCTTGTCTACAGTGCGCATAATCTCCGGCGCCTGCGCCTCCAGGCCCAGCATGGCATAAAAGCCGTTTAAAATCTTCCGGTTGTTCACCCGAATCCGGAAGCGGCGCAGCCCCAGGGCGGTGAAGGTCTGATAGATAATGGCGGGAATCTCCGCCTCGTTGATGATGCTGAGCTGTCCGTCGCCAATGACGTCGATGTCCGCCTGGTAGAACTCCCGGAAGCGCCCCCGCTGGGCCCGCTCCCCCCGGTAGACCTTCCCAATCTGATAGCGGCGGAAGGGGAAGGCCAGCTCCCCATAGTGCATGGCCACATACTTGGCCAGGGGGACTGTCAAATCAAAGCGCATGCTCAGGTCCGTGTCGCCCCGGGTGAAACGGTAGATTTGCTTCTCCGTCTCGCCCCCGGCCTTGGCCAGGAGCACCTCGCTCAGCTCCAGGACCGGGGTATCCAGGGCGGTGAAGCCATAGCGCGCATAGCTCTCCCGGAGCAGCTCCAGCATCCGGTCAAAACGCGCCTGGTCCTCCGGCAGCAGCTCCATGAAGCCCGAGAGGGTGCGCGGTTTCATTTTTGCCAATGCAATCATCCTTTCTTTTCATAAAACTTCATGCGCCTTAGGTGTACCACGAAACAGGACAAAAGCCGGGGCGCATGAAGTTTTTTGCGTATGTGGGCCGGTTTCGGCCCATGCGCTGTAAAATTTTATGGCCGCGCCGCTGAAAGCGGCACATGGCCAATTTTCTATGCTTTTGCATAGCAAAAAAGAGTGCTCTCATCCCGTACTCTGGGACGAGAGCGCGTCTCGTGGTGCCACCCAAATTCAGCGCGGGCTTTTCCCCGCGCCCTTTTTCCCCCTTAAAGCGGGGTAACTGCGATTTCGGCACGTTTTTCCCGCGGCTAAGCGGCGTGCCTTATACGCACAGCTCGCGGAGTGTCTTCCCCTGTTTCGCTCTTCCCCGGGGCTCTCAGCCTGCGGCCCCTTTTCTGTAAGGCGCGGAAAACGGGTACTCCTCTCCGGTCAGCGCTGCAAAAATGTCTCCTTCGGAATTTCAGTGTTTCGGGTTTACAATGTCCCGCCAGTCCATGTCGCCCCGCTTCAGGCCCTGAATCAGCACTTCCGCCGTGGCCACATTGGAGGCAAAGGGGATGGAATACTGGTCGCAGAGCCGGGCGATGTCATTGACATTCTTCATCTGCTCCGGCGTGGCGGCCACGTCGCAGAAAAACAACACCAAGTCAATCTCATTGTAGGCGATGCGGGCGCCAATCTGCTGGGTCCCGCCCTGGGCGGAGGAGAGGTACAGCCGCACGGGCAGGCCTGTAGCCTCCGCTACAAGCTTTCCTGTGGCGTTGGTGGCACAGATGCTGTGCCCGGCCAGGATGCCGCAGTAAGCGATGCAGAATTGGACCATGAGCTCTTTTTTTCCGTCATGGGACATAAGCGCGATGTTCATGAGCGTTCATCCTTTCTGCCAAAATAGGAAAAGACCAATGGAATCATTATACACATAAATCCCTGAGAATACAACAGATTTTTGTGTAATTTCCGAAAAAGTATCCACTTTTTTCTCCTGCCGCCATCCAGTGCACAACGCGGGGTGGGGAAAACTTTTCTTTCTTCGGCAAAAAACAGTATTCTGAAGCACATTTTCCGCCTGCAGGCGGGACGAGGGCGATACTTTTCTTTCACCAGCAAAAGAAACGAAGGCGTTCCTTTTCTTGAGAGCCAAGAAAAGGAACGCCTTCGTCTCTTTCTGCCGGGCACCTTACTGGAGCTTCAGAAGTTTTTTGGCATTTCCAAAATAAATCATATCCTTCTCCGACTGGGGCCGGTCCAGGGCCTCAATCTGGGCCGCGCTGTCCCGGAGCCCGCCGGTGGGCCGGCCGCCCACAGGGAAGTCCCCGGAGAAAAGAGCCTTTTCAATGCCGAAGAAGCGGATGCAGTACTCCAGCCGGTCCGGGGCCACGTCGTCAAAGGCGCAGTCAAACCAGAATTTCTTCAGGTTTTCAAAGTACCGCTGCC
>CAZRNK010000282.1:0-1843 GCA_964601435.1 uncultured Oscillospiraceae bacterium
GGAGGTGCAGCGCGTGACAGGATTTTTGACAGACTACAAGGGGGACACGTATGCCCTGCCGGTACTCCTGGACTGGGAGGTCCAGCACGCCATGGGAGAGCCCTGTGACGCCTTCTGTGTCCGTTTCCTCTTTGAAACGGAGATGGAGGCCATTTTGCAGGGGGCGGTCCGGTTCCGGGGAGAATATGCCGGGGAGACGGTGTTTGTGGGCGTGGTGGATGAATATGAAATCAATTTCAGCGGCGACGGGGGCACTGTAACCCTCCAGGGCCGGGGACTGGCTGCCCTGCTGTTGGACAACGAGGCAGAGGCGGCGGAATATTACGGTGCCTCCCTCCAGTTTATCCTGGAGCGGCATGTGTACCCCTGGGGCATTTCCCAGGTGGAGACTGGGGGGAGCATGTATGCCCCGCTGTTTACGGTGGACAGCGGGGCCAGCCAGTGGGGCGTGCTGACAGAGTTCGCCTGGTTTTGCGGCGGGGTGCGGCCCCGCTTTTCCAAGGAGGGGGTTTTGCTGCTCCGGGAACAGGAAGGGGTGCGGCGCTCGCTGGCCGGTACGGCGGTTCTGGGCGCGACCCTCCGGGACACCCGCTATGGGGTCATTTCCCAGGTGCTGGTGAAAAACAAGTCCTGGGGGCTGTCTGCCACGGTGCACAACGAGGCCTTTGAGGCCATAGGCGGGCAATGCCGGCGGGTGCTGAGCGTGCCCCGGAACACGGGCTATGACGCCATGCGCAGCACCGGCCTCTATCAAATTCAGGAATCCCAGCGGGAGCAGCGGCTGCTGACCGTAGACGTGGCGGCATGCTTTGCCGCCTTCCCCGGGGATACGCTGGCGCTGGATATACAGGAGCTGGGCATCTGCGGAAGCTTTACGGTGTACGAAACCCGGTGCTGGGCCGATGCCTCCGGCGCCGGGACCAGCATTACAGTGACGCTCTAGGAGGAGAAACGATATGTGGCTTTCAAAACGGGCGGCCCAGGGGGCCGGAAGGATTCAGGGCGGCGCCAGTGTAGGCGATGTCACCATCGGCGGAGCGGCGCCCGGCGTGTGGACAAACGGCGAGCGCCGGAGCGTGGGGCTGGCCGGGCCGGGGGGCTATTGCTGGCGGCCCCGGGTGGGCGAAAGCGTCCTGGTGCTCACCAGCGCAGACGGGGAGGCCTTTGCCGCCGGCGCTGTGGAGACCCAGGCGCCGGCAGAGCTGGAGAGCGGAGAAGTCTGCATCCAGTCCCAGGGCGGCGCCCAAATCTGGCTGAAAAATGATGGGACCATTCTGCTGGTGGGCAAGCTGGCGGTGGAGTCCCTTTGAAAAAGGGGAGGCGGAGAAATGGAATTCCGGGTACAGGACGGGCAGTATGTGCCCGCAGCCGCCGGCGGCGTAGAGACCGTGTCAGGGGCGGAGGAGACTGCGGTGCGCATCACCATGAAGCTCACCGCCCGGCGGGGCGGCTTTCCCCTCCTCCCGGACTATGGCAGCCGGCTGTACCAGCTGGCCCAGGTAAAGCCCTCGGAGCGGGAGAGTGCGGTGCGCAGCTTCGTCGGGGAGGCCCTGATGGGGGAGACGGGCGTTACGCTGGAGGATGTCCGCCTCTCTGCCGGGGAGGCGGAGGACGCCATTGCCCTGGGCCTCACCTTTTCCTGTGAAGGGCAGCGGCTGTACATACAGACGGAGGTGTGACATTAAGCGCCATGAAGACAGTGAAAGAATTATATGGAGAGATGAAGGCCGCCTTTTCCCAGGCGGCAGGCATTGCCCTCCGGGACGACGGGGACATGGCTCTGCGGCTGTACACGGTGGCGGCGGAGCTCTACAGCCTGTGGGCCCAGGCGGCCTTTGTGGAA
>CAZRNK010000282.1:1943-3582 GCA_964601435.1 uncultured Oscillospiraceae bacterium
GTACACGGTGGCGGCGGAGCTCTACAGCCTGTGGGCCCAGGCGGCCTTTGTGGAAGGCAGTGCTTTCCCCAGACGGCCACAGGGAGCTATTTGGAGGCCCATGCCCAGCTCCGGGGCCTGAGCCGCCAGGCGGCGGTCCATGCCGAGGGGGCGCTGACCTTTACGCTGGCCGAGGCCTGGAGCCAGGACAGGGCCATCGAGGCGGGGACGGAGTGCACCACCGCGGCGGGGACTGCCTTTGTTACGACTGCGGCGGGGACAATTCCGGCGGGGGAGACAGCGTGCACTGTCCCCGCCCGGGCGGTGGAGGCCGGGGCGGCGAGCAATGTGCCGGCGGAGAGCGTCACAGTGATGGTCTTGGCGCCGGTAGGCGTTTCAGGCTGCACAAATGCTGCGGCCTTTACCGGCGGGGCAGACGCCGAGACGGACGAGGCCCTGCGCAGCCGGGTGCTGGAGAGCTACAGGCAGCTGCCCAACGGGGCCAATGCCGCCTACTACGCCGCGCTGGCCCGGTCTGTGGACGGGGTGGGGGCTGTGGCAGTCCTGCCCAAAGCGCGGGGCGTGGGGACGGTTGACCTCGTGATTGCGGGCACTGAGGGGGTGCCCGCCTCTTCCCTGGTGTCGGCTGTGCAAGCATTGGTGGAGGAAAATCGGGAAATCTGCGTCGATGTGCTGGTCTCGGCGCCGGAGACGGTGAGCGTGGCCATCCAGCTCCGGCTGGATGTGGAGCCAGGGGCAGACTTTGCAGCAGTGTCCCAGACGGCAGAGGCGGCGCTGGCGGCCTACTTTACCGGAGAGCGCCTGGGAGAGGACGTGCTCCTGGCCCAGCTGGGGAGCCTGGTCTACAGCGTGGAGGGAGTCAGAAATTATGCCTTTACGCAGCCGGCGGCAGATATACCTGTAGACGCAGGGGAACTGCCGGTGCTGGGACAAATAACAATCAGCGAATGGGAGGCATAACGTATGGGATATGCCGCGTATATGCGCACGCTACTGGAGCCGCTGCGGCTCTATCAGCTGGAGGAAGGGCTCTCCGGCGCGGAGCTGGATACCATCGGCGCCGCCCTGGACAGCCTGGCTGAAACCCTCCTGGATATTGAGGAGGAAGGCATCCTGAGCACAGCCCAGGGGGACGGGCTCTCGCGCTGGGAGGCCCTCTTTCCCTATCGGCCGATGGCAGAGACGCCGGCGGCACGCAGGGCCGCCCTGGCGGCCCTGCTGCGCATTGACGGGGGGAGCTTTACCCTGGCTGCCATGTCCGATACCCTCCAGGGCTGCGGCCTGCCGGCGGCAGTGGAGGAGACAGGCGAAGCCTTTACCGTGGCGGTCTCTTTTCCCGGATACCGGGGTGTGCCCGAGAACATGGAGGCCCTGCAGGAGCGGATTGAGGCGATTTTGCCCTGCCATCTGGCGGTGACCTATGTATACCGGTTTCTCACCTGGGCAGAGCTGGAGAGCTGCTTTGCCACCTGGCAGGCGCTGGAGAGCGCGGCGCTCACCTGGGACGCCCTGGAGCGGTATGACCCGGCGAAATGAGGGAAGCGGCACTTTTCTTAACTCTTAAGAAAAGTGCCCAAAAGAGAATTTCCACCCATTTCTTTTATGGCAAAAGAAACGGGTGGAGCCCAAAGAAAGGCCA
>CAZRNK010000283.1:0-3566 GCA_964601435.1 uncultured Oscillospiraceae bacterium
AAGTCTACCTTGTTTAATGCCATTACCAACGCCGGGGCGGAGAGTGCCAACTACCCCTTCTGCACTATTGAGCCCAATGTGGGGGTCGTGGCGGTGCCGGATGCGCGGCTGGACTATCTGGCGGAGCTGTACCATCCGAAGAAGTATACCCCCGCGGTCATTGAGTTTGTGGACATCGCAGGGTTGGTCCAGGGGGCTTCCAAGGGGGAGGGCCTGGGCAATAAATTTCTGTCCAATATCCGGGAGACGGCGGCCATTGTCCATGTGGTGCGCTGCTTTGACGACGAGAATATCATCCATGTGGCGGGGGAGACGAATCCCCTCCGGGACATTGAAATCATCGACATGGAGCTGATTTTCTCCGATATGGAGCTCATAGAGCGCCGGATTGACAAGGCCAAAAAGGCCGCCAAGGGGGATAAAAAGTTCCTCCGGGAGGCGGAGGTGTTTGAAAAGCTCCTGGAGCACCTGAACGCGGGCAAGAGCGCCCGCTCCTATGCGGGCTCCGAGGAGGAGATGGAGATTATCCGCACAGCAGACCTGCTGAGCCTCAAGCCGGTGATTTATGCTGCCAATCTGGACGAGGACAGCATTGCAGACTACGCGGACAACGCCTATTACCAGGCGGTGGCCGGCCACGCCCAAGAGGAGGGCAGCGCGGCCATGCCCATCTGCGCCAAGGTGGAGCAGGAAATCGGGGAGCTCCCCGCAGAGGACAAGGCGCTGTTTTTGGAGGAGCTGGGGCTCCATCAGTCGGGCCTGGACCGGCTTATCCAGGCCAGCTACAGCCTGCTGGGCCTGATTAGCTTTCTCACAGCCGGCGCCGATGAGTGCCGGGCCTGGACCATTAAGCAGGGGACCCGGGCGCCCCAGGCGGCGGGCAAAATCCACTCGGATTTTGAGCGGGGCTTCATCCGGGCGGAGATTGTGGCCTTTGATGATTTGAAGGCCTGCGGCTCTATGGCTGCCGCCCGGGAAAAGGGCCTGGTCCGCTCTGAGGGGAAGGATTATGTGATGTGCGACGGCGATGTGACGCTGTTCCGCTTTAACGTCTGATGGCGGCGGAGAAAAAGAGCGGGCGGATTGACTTGCTGGACGCCTGGCGGAGCAGCGCCTTCGTCTGCATGGTCATCTACCACTTCTGCTACGATTTGTGCCTGTTTGGCTGGATGGCCTGGGACACGTTTTTTACCCCGGGGATGAATTTGCTCCAGCGCTACATCTGCTGCAGCTTTATCCTGCTGGCGGGCATCAGCGCCCGTTTTTCCCGGAGCAGCCTGCGGCATGGCGCCGTGGTGTTTGGCGCCAGCATCCTGGTGTCCATAGGCGGCGCCGTCGTGGGGGAGCCTATCCTCTTTGGCATTTTGCAGTTCCTGGGTGTGTCCCTGATGCTCTATGGCCTGATTGGCCCTTTCCTGGAAAAGCGGACGGGAAGCGTGGTTTTTCCCATCGTGTACTTTGCCCTTTTGTGGCTTACGGCCTGGTGGACGGAAAATACCCTGGTGGGGGTACATTGGCTCTTTCCCCTGGGCTTCCGGTATGCGGGGTTTTACTCCTCGGACTATTTTCCCCTGCTACCCTGGTTTTTCCTCTTTTTGATTGGGACCTGGGCAGGGGGGCGGCTGAAGGAGCGCCAGGATTCCTGGCCACCCATCCTGCGCCGGCGCCTGCCCGCCGCAGTCACCTGGCCAGGGCGCCACAGCCTGATTTTGTATCTTCTGCACCAGCCGGTTTTGTATGGAATCTGCTGGGGAATCAGCCTTTTATATAAGTCATAAATAATAAGCCGGCCCGGCGGGTACTGCGGGGCCGGCTGCGGCCCGCCTGCCGGGCGGGATACGGGAGGAATTTTTGTAATGCATACAGACATCGTAATTGTGGGCGCCGGCCCTGCGGGGATTTTTACGGCCCTGGAGCTCATCCGGAAAGGCAGCCGGAAAAAGATTGTCATGGTCGAAAAGGGGCAGCCGGTAGAGAAGCGGCACTGTCCCAAGGAGAAGACCCAGAAGTGCGTCAACTGCAAGCCCTATTGCCATATTACCACCGGCTTTTCCGGAGCGGGAGCCTTTTCTGATGGCAAGCTCTCCCTGAGCTATGAGGTGGGGGGCGACCTGCCCCGGCTGGTGGGGGAAAATACCGTCCAGGACACCATCCACTATGCGGATGCAATCTATCTGGAGTTCGGCGCGGATACCCATGTGGAGGGCATCGGCGACAGCGAGGCGGTGAAGGACATCCGCAAGCGGGCCATTCAGGCGGGGCTGAAGCTGGTGGACTGCCCCATCCGCCACCTGGGTACGGAGAAGGCTCAGGACATCTATTATGCCATTGAGCGCTATCTCCAGGAGCATGGCGTCGAGATGTACTTTGGCTACGAGTGCACCAATCTGATTTTAGAAGGGGAGGCCTGCAAGGGGGTCTATGTCTCCGATGGCCGCTCGGATTTGGAGATTTATGCTGCCCATACAGTGGTGGCCACAGGCCGCCGGGGGGCGGACTGGCTGGAGCATGTCTGCACCGAGCATAACATTGCCCATGAGCCGGGCACTGTGGATATCGGCGTCCGGGTGGAGGTGCGCAATGAGGTCATGGAGCAGGTTAACGAGGTGCTCTATGAGTCCAAGCTCATCGGCTATCCCCGGCCCTTTAAGAACAAGGTGCGCACTTTCTGCCAGAATCCCGGGGGCTTTGTGAGCCAGGAGAACTATGACAACGATTTGGCGGTGGTCAATGGCCACTCCTATAAGGAGCTCAAGAGCGACAACACCAACCTGGCCATCCTCTGCTCCCACAATTTCAGCATCCCCTTCAACCAGCCCATTGCCTATGCCCAGAAAGTAGGGGAGCTGACCAATATGCTGGGCGCGGGACACATCCTGGTCCAGCGGTTCGGGGACATCCTGGACGGCAAGCGCACCTGGCAGAAGGAGCTGGCCCAGTCCAATGTCCGGCCCACGTTGCCCGACGCTGTGGCGGGGGATATTACTTCCGCCATGCCCTACCGGGCCATGGTGAACATCATCAATTTTATCCAGGCAGTGGACCATGTGGTCCCCGGCTTTGCCGGGACGGAGACGCTGCTCTATTCCCCGGAGCTGAAGTTCTACAGCAACCGGGTAAAGATGGATACCCGTTTTTCCACCAACATCGGCGGCCTCCACTGCCTGGGGGACTCCAGCGGCTGGACCCGCGGCCTGATGATGGCCTCTGTAATGGGAGTGCTGATGGGCCGCGTCCTGGCGGAGGAGGAGCAATAAGACTTTTACTGTCCCTCTGCGGGAGAAAAGCAAAAATGGTACCTTTCTTTTCAAAAGAGCGGTACCATTTTTCTTTTTGCTGGAGCGGAGAAAGGCCAGTCAGGGATTCGCAGCGTGCGGCGATGCACCCTGCGGCGGAGCCTGGGCCGGACGCAGGGCCCGGCTTAGACGCTCCATGCAGTCCCGGAGGCGATGCATGGAGGGGTGGACATAGTGGTTCAGGGTAATGCTAACGCTGGAATGCCCCAGAATCTTGCTCAGGGCCTTGGTGTCCATGCCCCGCTCCACGCAGAGGGTGGCAAAGGTGTG
>CAZRNK010000284.1:0-3545 GCA_964601435.1 uncultured Oscillospiraceae bacterium
TACTCCTCCGCCAGGGCCTTGGCCTCCTCGATGACCTTCTGCTGCACGTTGCCGGGGGCCTCCTCATAGCGCTCAAAGCGGAACACGAAGGAGCCGCGCCCCTGGGTCATGGAGCGCAAATCGATGGCATAGGAGCCCATCTCTGCCATGGGCACCTCCGCCTCCACAATCGTGTCGCCGTCGGCGTCGGGATTCATACCCATGACGCGGCCGCGGCGCTTGTTCAGGTCGCCGATGATGTCGCCCATATACTCGCTGGGGATGGTGACCTGGAGGGAGCCATAGGGCTCCAAGATGGTGGGATTGGCCTCGGGGATGCCCGCTTTATAGGCCAGCTGGGCGGCGGTCTTGAAGGCGATTTCGTTGGAGTCCACCGGGTGGTAGGAGCCATCGTAGAGGGTGGCCTTCAGATTGACCATGGGATAGCCGGCCAGGACGCCGTGGTTGACCGCTTCCCGCAGGCCCTTTTCCACGGCGGGGAAGAAGTTCTTGGGTACGCTGCCGCCGAAAACTTCCTCGGCGAAGACCAAATCCTCGGTCTCCTCCTGGGGCTCGAAGCGAATCCACACGTCGCCGAACTGGCCGCTGCCGCCGGACTGCTTCTTGTGGCGGCCGTGGGCTTCCACTTTCTTCTTAATTTTCTCCCGGTAGGGCACACGGGCGGGGGAGAGCTCGCTCTCTACATTGAAGCGGCTCTTCAGCTTGGCGCAGAGGACATCCAGCTGAATATCGCCGGCGCCGGAGATGACCATCTGTTTGGTCTCGCCGTTGTTGACGATGGTAAAGGAGATGTCCTCGTCGTTGAGGCGGTTCAGGCCTGTGGCAATTTTGTCCTCCTGGCCCTTGGTCTTGGGGGAGATGGCCATGGAGTAGCAGGGCTCGGCGATGGCAATCCGGGGCAGGGTGACCTCCGCCTTGGGGTCGCAGACCGTGTCGCCGGTTTTCCAGTCCATCTTGCCCACGGCAGCGATGTCGCCGCAGATGACTTCCTTGACCTCGGTGGTCTTCTTGCCGCACATGGTGTAGAGCCGGCCCAGCTTGTCGGTGGAGTTGCTGCGGGTGTTATGCAGGGACATGTCGGAGGTGACCTTGCCGGAGAGGACTTTAATCAGGGAGAATTTCCCGAACTGGTCAGAAACAGTCTTGAATACAAAGGCGCAGACCGGGCCGTTGGCATCGCAGGGGATTTCCTTGCCGTCCTCGGCCTTGGGCGCGGGCACGTCCGCCGGGGAGGGGGCGAAGTCCACGATGGCCTGGAGCAGGGACTCGGTGCCCAGGCCGTTGATGGCGCTGCCGCAGAAGACGGGCATAACGCTCCGGTCCTTCAGCCCAATCTGAATGCCGGAGATAATCTCTTCGTCAGAGAGCTCCATGGTCTCGAAATATTTCTCCATCAGCGCCTCATCAGCGCCGGCGGCGGCCTCTACCAGGGCTTCCCGCAGGCTCTCCACGGTGTCCGCATCGGCGGCGGGCACGTCCATGGGGGCGCTCTTGCCGCCCTTCATCTGATAGGCTTTTTTATGAATCAGGTCAATAATGCCGCTGCCGTCGCTGGTGGGGGCGGTGACAGCGCAG
Organism: uncultured Oscillospiraceae bacterium; assembly: GCA_964601435.1. Taxonomy (GTDB): domain Bacteria; phylum Bacillota; class Clostridia; order Oscillospirales; family Oscillospiraceae; genus CAZRNK01. Next base: position 1,576 of record CAZRNK010000284.1, read on the forward strand.
ACGGCGCTGCCGTATTTCTCCTGAAGGGCGGAGAGGACGGCGGAGAAATCGCCGTGTTCCTCATCAATCTTGGAGACATAGAACATGCAGGGCACTCCCGCATCCCGCAGGTATTTCCAGGAGCGCTCCGCACCTACGGAGAGGCCGTCCTTGGCAGAGCAGAGAATGATGCCTGTCTCCACGGCCCGGAGGGCGCCCATGACCTCGCCGGCGAAGTCAAAATAGCCGGGGCAGTCCAGGACGTTAATTTTGCAGCCGCCGAATTCCACAGGGGCGATTGCGGCAGAAATGGAAATCTGACGCTTAATCTCCTCTGCATCATAGTCGCAGACGGTGTTGCCGTCGGTGACCTTGCACTGGCGGTCGATGGCGCCGGTGAGAAACAGCATGCTCTCTGCAAGGGTGGTCTTGCCGCTGCTGCCGTGGCCCAGAAGGCAGACATTACGAATCTTCTTGGTGTCGTAGCTCATGTGGCTTCTTCTCTCCTTATATATTCAGTTTGTACATTGCCAACAGCATGTATGGATTGCAACAGATTAATTATACACCAAAAATGAAATTATGCAATGAAATTTTTGGTGAAAACGACCCCTTTTCGGGCGAAGCGGCCTGAAAGTTTTGTAAAGAAAACCCGATTGCCCCTTGACAGGGAGTGTCTATCCTGATAGACTATTGCTGTCTATTAGAATAGACGAAGGGGGAAGGGCAATGGAGCGCAGAAAACTCTTTGACGGGGAATATAAATTCATGTCGATTCTCTGGGCGCATGAGCCCATGACCACCCGGGATTTGGTGGCGGCCTGCGAGGCGCAGCTGGGCTGGAAGCGGACCACTACCTACACGGTCCTGAAAAAGCTGACAGACAAGGGCTTTGTCCAGACCCGGGAGCGGGTTGTCACGGCCCTGGTAGACCGCGCCGAGGCAGAGCGCTATGAGAGCGAGGCGGTGGTTTCCCAGCGCTTTGGGGGGAGCCTGCCGGCCTTCGTGGCCGCCTTTGCCCGGGGCAGGACCCTCTCGGACGAGGAAGTGGCGGCCCTCCAGGCCCTCATTGACGCCCACAGAGGGGAGCAGGGGAAATGCTGACAGATGTGTTTGCCGCTGTGCTGGCCATGTCCGGGCTGGCCATGGTCGCCGCGTTCGGCATGATGCTGGTGAGCCTGCCCCTGCGGTATATCCGCCGGTTTCCCCGGTGGCTGTGTGCCGCTCTCTGGAGCGTGGTGCTGCTGCGGATGGTGTGCCCCGTGAGCCTGACCACCCCCTGGAGCCCTACGGATATGGCCTTCCCCCGCCATCTAGCCCAGCTGTACAGCCTGGGTGCCTCTGTAGCGGGGGGCGAGGATACATATATGGGCGAGTGGTCGGTGGCCGTGGAGGGGATGCCGGAATATGAGCGGGCAGTGGCCGCCGGCGTCGAACCCAGTTACCAGGAGGACTTTGACTGGCCCGCTGTTTTTTACCGGGAAGTAGATGGGGAAATCCTCCCCGCTATGACAGCCCGGGAGGGGGCCTATCCCATTATGGCGAAAATTTGGCTGGCCGGGGTGTGTGCCTTCCTCCTCTATGGCGCAGCCAGCTATGGATATTTCAAGCGAAAGGTAGCTACGGCCACCCGGGTGAGCCCCGGCGTCTTTGAGACGGACAGGATTTCCTCCCCCTTTGTCCTGGGGTATTTCCGGCCGAAAATCTATTTGCCCCTGGGGCTGGAGGCGGACCAGCGGGATTTGATTGTGCGACACGAACGGGCCCACATCGCCCGGGGGGACCACTGGACGCGGCTGATTGGCTATCTGGCCATGTGCCTCCACTGGTGGAACTTTATGCTCTGGGGGGTGTACCGGGTGTTTTTAGAGGACCAGGAGAGCGCCTGCGATGCCCGGGTCCTCCGCAGCCTGGACCGGGAGGGGCAGCTGGACTATGGCCAGGTGCTGCTGAATTTCTCCACCAACCGGCGGTTTTTCGGCGCGGCGCCC
>CAZRNK010000285.1:0-3544 GCA_964601435.1 uncultured Oscillospiraceae bacterium
TCGTCAAAGGCGCAGTCAAACCAGAATTTCTTCAGGTTTTCAAAGTACCGCTGCCCCTGCTCCGCGTCCCAGGGGTTCCGGGCCGGCGCCGGGACGCTGTCATCCTGGACATAGAACATGGTCCGCGCCCGGGAATAGAGGAGGGGCATAACCCCGCCGCCGTGGTGGGCGATGAATTTGATGTCCGGATGCCGCTCAAAGACGCCGCTCACTGTCAGGGTCATCATGGTCTTTGCCAGCTCCAGGTCATATTCAAAGGGGCCGTAGTCAATGCCCGGATAGCGGCACAGGGGATGAATCCAGATGGGGACGTCATAGTGGGCCGCCATCTCGTACAGGCCGAAGAAGGCCTCGTCGCCCAGCCACTTGTCCTGGACGCTGGTGTAGAGCAGGATGCCGTCCAGCTTCAGCTCCTCGATGGCCCGGCGGGCCTCCTGCTCTGAGGCGGCCAAATCGTTCACCGGCAGCAGGGCCACTGCGCCCGCGCAGTAGCGGGGGAAGTCCGCCTTCAGCTCCGCAAACTCATCATTGCAGACCTGAGCCAGGGCGATTTCATCTTTTATATCGGGAATATTCTCCATAATGGTGGAGAGAATGCCGGTGCAGCCCTGGGGGCACTGCTCGTCAATGCAGGCCCAGCGCCCCTCCAGGGTCGCCATGTGGGGCGCCGGCGCGGGGGCCGCGCCCCCTGGGGGGCCGTCCCGCATGGGGGCGCGTTTGGCCATTTCCGCGCTGTACTTGGGGCCGCGGATGTGCTGAAATACGTCAATAATCATGGAATTCTCCCTTCTTCTTTACCGGGCATTATACCGGTCCAGGGCCGCCTGATAGGCGTCGATGCATGCCTGAATGCCCAGCTCCTGGATTTGCGCCCCAAAGGCGTCCCATTCGCTCATATCCCGTTCCCCTACCACAAAGCGGGCCACATTTTCCGCAGCATAGGTCTGGATGGTGGCCGCCAGGTTGGAATAGGTGTCCGACTCCTCCGTATTCAGGGAGATGTTGGGCAGATTCCCCTCGCCGGTGGTGGAGTCATACCAGAGGGAGACGGCCTCGGTCACCACGGGGGTATCCTCCCAGAGGACGAAGCGGGTGTCCTGGGTATTCACAGTGGGGACAAAGGTAACCGTGTAAAGCACCGTTGTGGCCTGCTGGGAGAGGGTCTCGTTATAGAGGATTAAATCTGTATAGCGGCGGACGCCGTCCTCGCCGACTGTGTGGGCCAGATTCTCCACGCCGTAGTTGGCCAGGATGATGCCTTCATCAGTAAACCACTGGTCCAGCCAGCGCATGGCCAGCTCCACGTGTTCGCAATTGGTGGTAATGGCGGCGCCGCTGCCCTGCTGCCGGCTGCGGTCAATGCCAAAGGGATTGGGCGCGTCCCCTTCAGCAACCACCGGGTCCGGAGCGCCCACCAGGGCAAAGCTCTCGTCCACAGCAGAGGCGGCATAGCCGGTCATATTCACCGCATCTCCGACAAAAATACCCGTATCGCTGTTAAAGATAAAGGAGGAATAGTCCGAGGTCATCTGGGACGTGGGATTGCTGGAAAAATCGGCGCTGATAATCCCCTGGGCATACCAGTCGCGGAGCATTTCAATATATGCCCGGTAGCCCTCCTCCAGCAGGGAGGACTTCACCACGCCGTCCTCCTGATAGAGGGCCACAGCCGCAGAGCCGGTCCCCACGGAGCTGAAGGCCGGGGTGCCCAGTCCGCCGGAGAAATAGCCCACCATATAGCCCTGTCCGGAGAAGAAGGTGCAGTCGCCCAGCATCAAAATGGGGTCAGAGCAGCCATATTCCGTCTTGAAGGCCAGGGCCACTTCTTCATAGTCCGAATAGGTCACCGGCACATCCAGACTCAGCGCCTCCAGCCAGTCGCTGCGGACCATGGGGCCGGAGAGGGGATAATATTCATTGTCATAAAACCCATAGACGCCCAGGTAGTCCCCTTCATCGGTCACTACGTCCCGCAGCAGCGCCGCATCACCCTGGATATAGCTGTAGTAGTTGGGCATGTATTCCTCGATAAAATCATTGAGTTTGATGATAATATCCTGCTCATAGCCGGCTGTAGCGCCGCCGTTCATATAGGTGTCAAAGGACAGGATAATGTCCGGGTAGTCCCCGCTGGCCATCATGACATTGAACTGCTCCACCGCCCCGGCGGAGGAGGCCTGCTCCCAGTTGACATACACGCCGGTTTTCTCCTCATATTCCTGAATCGCCGTCAGCTCATTGACGCTCTCGGTGTTGTTCTCAATGCTCATCAGCGTGGCAATCCAGATGGAGAGTTCATCCCCATAGGAGGAGAGGTCCGCAATGGACGCGCTGCCAAAAGCGGGCCCTGCAGTGGGCTCGGTTTCCTCCTCCCCTGCGTCGGACACGGCCGCTGTCTCTTCCGGGGCGGCCTGGGTGGCGGCAGGCGCTTCCGTAGCTGTGGAGCCGCCCCCGCTCTGGCAGCCCGCCAGGACAGAGAACATGAAGACGAAAGCCAGAAGCATGGCAATTCGGTGCAAGTGACGTCTCATAATGGTCTCCTTTCAAAAAAATAGTGGCGGAGCAATGTACTCCGCCACTAGTATAAATACTTTCTTCATTTTTTTGAAATATATATAAGTTTCTAATTGATAAACTAAATTTATAAATTGCCGTCCACTGCCTCTGGCCGAACTGCCTGAATAAAGGAATCCAGAAGGGGGTTGGCGCTGTGGCGCACCCAGGCGAGAATCAGGCGGGTCCTGTCCGTTTCCGGGCTGCCCTCCTCCAGAAGGGGGATTTTCACCAGGGTTTTGAACTTGCTCTCATTGGACACGGGCAAAATGGCAATGCCCACATGGGCGGAAATCAGCAGCTCCATGGACTCGATGTCCGCCGCCTCCGCAGTCCGGGCATGCTGAAAATGCTCCGGCGGGCTGGGAAGGGGGTTTTGCTTGAAAATCAAAAGGGTCTCCTCCCGCAGCTCCTCCATGGCCAGAGCTGCCCGGCCGGCAAGGCGGTGGTCCCGGGGCAGGAGGACATAGCGCCGCTCGCTGCCCAGGGTCAGTGTCTCAATGGAGGGGTCCGGCACCGGGGCCAGCTGATAGCAGTATACGGCGTCCAGTTCCCCCGCCATCAGGCCGTCAAAGAGGCGCAGGGACATGTCCTGCCGCACCAGCTGGATGGAGGCCTCCGGATTTTTCATCCGGAATTTCTCAATCAGCTGGAGAAAATCGTCTGTGTTGGCCAGGCTGGAATAGCCAATCACCAGCCCCTGCCGGCTGGCGGAGAGGCGGGCCACCTGCCGCCTTGCCGCCTCCAGGCGCCGGACAATCTCCTGGGCCTCTTCATAAAACCAGGCCCCCGCCTCTGTCAGGGCCACATTCCGGGTACTCCGCTGCAAAAGCCGGCCGCCCAGCTCTGCTTCCAGGGCTTTGATGGCGTGGCTGATGGCCGGCTGGGCCACAAAATTCTCCTCCGCCGCCCGGGTAAAGCTGCCTGTATCCACAATGCTGAGAAAATATTGCAGCTGTGTCAGTGTCAAGGCCTCTGCCTCCTTTCCCAT
>CAZRNK010000286.1:0-3528 GCA_964601435.1 uncultured Oscillospiraceae bacterium
AATACACCGTCGCCGTGGCGGCCCCCATTCTCTCCGAGGGGGATGTGCTGGGCTGCGTGGTCTTTGCCGTTTTGCAGGGCGGCGCACCCCTGGGCGAGGTGGAATACAAGATTGCCCACACCGTGGCCGGCTTCCTGGGCCGGCAGATGGAGAGCTGAAAAACAAAAGACAGCGCCTCCCCCGTTCCCGCTGCATGGGAAGGGGGAGGCGCAGATATTTTCCAAGCATTTATGCTTCCGCATACCGGCTGTCCCAGACAGCGGCGCCGGCGGTCAGGCTCCGGGGCACATCCAGAATCCGCTGGTTCCGGCTGCCCCGCCAGCGGAGGGTCAGGCTCCGCTCCGGAAGCAGAAAGGGCCCGTCCACCAGCACGTCGGTGAGCGTCAGCAATTCCCGGACCCCGGGCCGGGCATCCACCAGGAGCTGCTCAAAAGTCCAGCCGGAATACGTCCAGACATTGAGGCCCGATTCCCTCGCCGCCCGGGCGATTTCCGCGCAGTCCTCCGCCTGGGCAAAGGGCTCGCCGCCGGAGAGGGTGAGGCCGTCGGTGAGGGGGTTGGAGCGCATCAGGCGAATAACCTCCGCTACCGGCATTTCTTTCCCGCCGTTGCAATCATGGGTCTGAGGGTTGTGACAGCCGGGGCAACAGTGGGGGCAGCCCTGGGTAAACAGGGTAAAGCGCAGGCCGGGGCCGTCCACAATGGAGTCCTGGACATAATCTGCAATGCGCATCGCTGCTGCCTCCTTGCCGCCGGCGTGCCGGCGGGAAACTTATACGCCGTGTTTGACCCGGTCCCGCTCCTCGGCCCGCTTGGCGTTGTTGAAGCGGTCCAGCGTGCCTACCAGGTATCCGGTAATGCGGCGGATGCGCTCAAAGGGGACGCCGTCGTCCTCTGTGCGGCCGCAGCCGGGGCACTGGTCCTTGATGATACCGCTGAAGCCGCAGATGGGATCCCGGTCCACCGGGTGGTTGATGGAGCCATAGCCGACGCCGCTCTGGGCCATGTAGTGGACGATTTTCTCAAAGGCCTCCAGGTTCTCCGTAGGGTCGCCGTCCATCTCCACATAGCTGATGTGGCCGGCATTGGTGAGGGCATGGTAGGGAGCCTCCAGGCGGATTTTCTCAAAGGCGGTGATGGGGAAATATACCGGGATATGGAAGCTGTTGGTGTAGTACTCCCGGTCCGTCACCCCGGGGATAATGCCAAAGCGCTCCTTGTCCATGCGCACGAAGCGGCCGGAAAGCCCCTCGGCGGGGGTGGCAATCAGGGAGAAATTCAGGCCGTATTTCTGGGCCGCCTCGTCCATGCGGCGGCGCATATGACCCACAATTTCCAGGCCCAGGGCCTGGGCCTTTTCGCTCTCTCCATGGTGGACGCCCAGAAGGGATTTCAGGGTCTCCGCCAGGCCGATGAAGCCGCAGGTAAGGGTGCCGTGTTTCAGCACCTCGCCCACTTCGTCCTCCCAGTCCAGCTTTTCGCTGTCGAGCCAGACGCCCTGGCCCATCAGGAAGGGGAAGTTTTTGACTTTTTTCCGGCTCTGGATGGCAAAGCGCTCCAGAAGCTGTTCAATAACCATGTCAATTTTCTTGTCCAAATCCTCAAAGAAGATGTCGATATCCCCCTTGGCCTTGATGGCCAGCCGGGGCAGGTTGATGGAGGTAAAGGACAGGTTGCCCCGGCCGTTGCTGATTTCCCGGCTGGGGTCATAGACGTTCCCGATGACCCGGGTGCGGCAGCCCATGTAGGCAATCTCCGTCTCCGGATGGCCCTCCTTGTAGTACTGGGCGTTGAAAGGGGCGTCCATAAAGGAAAAGTTGGGAAACAGCCGCTTGGCGCTGACCCGGCAGGCCAGCTGGAACAAATCGTAGTTGGGGTCCCCGGGGAACTCGCTGACGCCCTTTTTCACCCGGAAAATCTGGATGGGGAAAATGGCAGTCTCTCCGTTGCCCAGGCCGGCCTCCGTGGCCAGCAGGACATTTTTCATCACCAGGCGCCCCTCCGGGGAGGTGTCCATGCCGTAGTTGATGGAGCTGAAGGGGGTCTGGGCCCCGGCCCGGGAGTGCATGGTGTTCAGGTTGTGGATGAAGGCCTCCATAGCCTGGTAGGTGGCCCGGTCCGTCTCCTTGGCGGCAAAGCTCCAGGCGCGCTCCTGGAGCTCGGGATAAGCCTCGCTCTCCCCCAGGCGGGCATTCAGCAGCGGCAGCTCCGCGGCAAAGTAGGCCTCCATGTCCGCAAGGCGGGGCTCCAGCCCGGCCTCTGCGGCAATTTCCCCCTGGATTTCCCGGAGGACGGCCTCCACATCCCCCTCCGGCTCCAGCCGGAAGGTGATGGCCTTGGCCAGGTTCTGGCGGTAGAGGCGCTTGAAGGTCTTTTTCACCCCGTCGGCCATGCCGTAGTCAAAGTTGACGATGGACTGGCCGCCGTGCTGGTCGTTCTGGTTGGACTGGATGGCAATGCAGCACAGGGCGCTGTAGCTGGAGATGTCGTTGGGCTCCCGGAGGAAGCCGTGACCTGTGGAGAAGCCGCCGGAAAACAGCTTCTGGATATCAATCTGGGTACAGGTCGTGGTGAGGGTATAGAAGTCCAAATCATGAATATGGATATCCCCGTCGGCGTGGGCCTGGGCGTGGGCAGGGTTTAAGACGAACATGGTATAAAACTGCTTGGCCCCCTCGGAGCCATACTTGAGCATGGTGCCCATGGCGGTGTCCCCGTCGATGTTGGCGTTCTCCCGCTTCACATCGCTGTCCCGGGCCTCGGCAAAGGTGATTTCCTCATAGGTCTGCATCAGGCGGGTGTTCATCTCCCGGACCTTGCTGCGCTCGGCCCGGTAGAGGATATAGGCCTTGGCGGTCTGGACATAGCCGTTGTCCATCAGGACCCGCTCGACGATGTCCTGGATGTGCTCCACGTCCGGTTGTTCCCGCCCCTCGATTTCCAGGATGGAGGAAACCTCCCCGGCCAGGCGCTCCGCCACCTGGGCGTTGCCGGGCTTATAGGTGGCGTCAAAGGCCTTGGTAATGGCGGAAGCAATCTTTTCCGCGTCAAAGGCCACAGTGCGCCCGTCTCTTTTTTTGATACTGGTAATTGCCATGGTTCCTCTCTCCCCCACAAAATTCCAAAAGAACACAAGATATAGTGTCTATTTTCATATATTATGCACACATATAGTACAACACTGGACATATTATGTCAAGTACATTTTTCCTGCGGAAATAGCCCTTCCCAGCCGGGGAAAAACATGCTATACTGGATTCACATCAATCCAGCAAAAAATCAGAGCGGAAATCTGCCGGTAATGGAGGAGAAGTTTATGCGGATTGAACGCAAGGTCATTAAAGCCCAGGCAAAGACGGCCATACGCCAGGCCAAGCCCCACCCCGCCCTGGTAACGCTCATTTATGTGGCCATTTCATTCGTGCTGTCCCTGCTGGTGATGCGTGTAACAGGGCAGTGGGATATGATAACGCGGATGGTACAGGACCTGCTTTTATACGGGGATTTGGACAGCTATTATTATTTTTAT
>CAZRNK010000287.1:0-3509 GCA_964601435.1 uncultured Oscillospiraceae bacterium
AGAAAGAGAAGCAGGATGAATGCAAAAATCGCGCCAATGAGTATCATCAGCCCCCCTATTCGCCTGCTGGGAGAATATTTCCCCTTTTTATCCCTGTCCCAAAGGCGGGTCTTCCACAGCAGAATCCCCACCAGCACTACCGCCAGGGCCAGACACAGGAGAAAGATAATCCCGACATTCTGCAAATTGATGGCATCTGTCTCACTGTTCATGCACTTTCACCTCAATCCAGCTTCAAATCCCCCTCCCGAATCCAGCCCAGTTTCCGGCAAATGAGCCCAAAGGCCCAGGTCAGTACACCGGGGAGAACAAAGCAAATCAGCACCATCCCCAGCCAGTCAAACCAGGTGGGGGAAATGGCCACAGCGCCATGGCTCAGCGCCACCTCGCTGGGCGTAAGCCAGCCGGACCAGATACCCAGCGGACCGCAGAGGCCGCAGGTGCCCATGCCGGAGTTGACCGCCGCGCCGTTCATCTCCAGATGAAAGACACAGGTGGCAAGGGGCCCGGTGACCGCAGAGGCGGCAATGGCGGGAATCCAAATCCGGGGATTGCGGACGATATTGCCCATCTGCAGCATGGAGGTTCCCAAGCCCTGGCTCACCAGCCCGCCCCACCGGTTTTCCCGGAAGGACAGCACCGCAAAGCCCACCATATTGGCACAGCACCCCGCCACAGCGGCGCCCCCGGCCAGGCCCGTAAGCCCCAGGGCTGCGCAGATGGCCGCAGAGGAGATGGGCAGCGTCAGGGCAATACCCACCGTGACAGACACCAGCACCCCCATCCAGAAGGGCTGCAAATCCGTGGCCCACATAATAAACTGCCCCACCGCAGAGGCGGCCATGCCCAGATAGGGGGAGAGGAGGGTAGACAGCCCCACACCTACGCCGATGGTCACAAGGGGCGTGACCAGAATATCAATTTTTGTCTCCTTCGAGACCATTTTGCCGCACTCGGCGGCCACCACCGCCATAATCAGCACAGCAAAGGGGCCCCCTGCCCCGCCCTGTTCATTGGCGGCCGCCCCCACCGTAATGAGGGAGAAAAGCACCAGAGGCGGGCAGCGGAGGGCATAGCCGATGGCCACCGCCATGGCCGCCCCGGATACATACGTGGCAGAGGCAAAGTCTCCAATGCGGGTGAGCAAATCCACATGGAGCTGCTGGCCCAGCGTCTTGACAATCGTCCCCACCAGCAGGGAGCAAAACAAGCCCTGCGCCATAGCGCCCAGGGCGTCCACCCCATAGCGCTTGGCAGAAATCTCAATGTCCTTTCGGGCAAAAAACGCACACACTTTTCCCATATTTCCACTCCATCGCAGTTTCTTTACAGGTGTCAAGACACCTGTGTGCTCCACTATAGAGCGAAAATGGGCATTTGTCAATCATTATTTATACTTTCACAAGCGCCGCCGCGCCGGGGATACAGGAATCCCAGAGACTCCAGCTGGGCGCAGACCCGCTGGAAAGCCGCCTCGTCCGGGCACAGGAGGGTGTGGAGATGCACGCCGTCTGTAAGGGCGCTCAGCGGCGGCGCCCTCTCCTCCCCTACGCGGGCCACAAACTGGTCCACATCGTAGCGCGAGCGCAGCTGCAGCGGCCCTGTGAGCTGGCCATAGACCGGGTGCTCTACGATGACATCCAGCACAGTACAGCCGTTGTCCACCATGGCGTACAGCTCCCGGGCGATGTCCGCCGCACCATGGACGCAGGCCAGCACACGGCGCAGCCCGGGGGCCGCCCGTTCCAGCACATAGCCCCGGGGCGTGGCGCTGACAGCGGCCCCGCCCGCCCGCAGCAGGGCAACGTCCCCTACGATAATCTGCCGGCTGACGGAAAACTCTGAGGCAAGGGCAGCGGCGCTCACCGGCTGCTGCGCCTGTTCCAGCCGCTTTAAAATCGCTTCCCGGCGCATCCGGGCATCCATATTATGCCCGCCTCCTTAATTGTTCTGCTGGAGGAGGTTGTACTTGATATCCCAGAGCTTCTGAGACAAATCCACATAATAGGTGTGGGGGTTATCAAAGCGCTTGACTTCCTCCCAGAGGGTATCCATCTGCTCCTCACAATAGCGGCGGATTTCCTCCAGACTGGGCAGGTCATAGACCAGCTCCCCGTTTTTGAAAACCGGCACCAGCAGTTCTTTGGCCGTAAAGTTATAGACGTTTTTCCGTTTCCAGGTGGCCTCCGGGTCAAAAATCGTTAAATCTCGGCTCTCGTCCACCGTCTCATCGTGGACACAGAGGTAGTCCGCAATGGCCTTCCCCGTGTCCCGGCCATAGAGGCGGTAGACCTTTTTGAAGTGGGGATTGGTAATTTTGGTCACATTTTCGCTGACCTTGATTTTGGGGACAATATTGCCTGCGGCGTCCTCCACTGCCGTCAGCTTGTAGACCCCGCCGAACACCGGGTCGCTCTTGGCGGTGATCAGCCGCTCGCCCACGCCGAAGGAGTCAATACAGGCGCCCTGGAGAAGCAAATCCTGAATCAGAAACTCATCCAAAGAGTTGGACACGGTGATTTTGCACTCTGTCCACCCGGCCTCGTCCAGCATTTTTCTGGCCTTCCGCGTCAGGTAGGCCATATCTCCAGAGTCCAGCCGGATGCCGCACTTGGTAATCCCCATGGGCCGGAGGACCTCGTTGAAGGCCCGGATGGCGTCGGGCACCCCGCTTTTCAGCGTGTTATACGTATCCACCAGCAGTACGGCGTTGTTGGGATACAGGCGGCAGTAAGTCTTGAAGGCCTCCAGCTGGCTGTCGAACATCTGGACCCAGGAGTGGGCCATGGTGCCCACAGCCTGGATGCCGAAAAGCTGGTCTGAAAGGGTACAGGCAGTACCGGTACAACCGCCGATATAGGCGGCCCGGGCACCATAAATTGCCCCTGTGGTCCCCTGGGCCCGCCGGGAGCCGAACTCCATGACCGACCGCCCCTGGGCCGCCCGGACAATCCGGCTGGCCTTAGTAGCCACCAGGCTCTGGTGGTTGATGGACAGCAGCAGGAAGGTCTCAATCAGCTGGGCCTGGATGGCCGGGGCCCGGACGGTAAGCACCGGCTCCCGGGGGAACACCGGCGTCCCCTCCGGCACCGCGTAAATATCCCCGGTGAAACGGAAATTGCGGAGATACTCCAGAAAGTCCTCTGAAAACATCCCCCGGCCCCGGAGATACTCGATATCTGCTTCGTCGAAATGCAGGTCCTGGATATACTCCACAACCTGTTCCAAGCCCGCCGCAATGGCAAAGCCCCCTTCATCGGGCACTTTTCGGAAAAACAAATCAAAATAGGTGATTCTGTCTGCACAGCCGCAGTTCCAGTACCCGTTTCCCATGGTCAACTCATAAAAATCACAGAGCATGGTAAAGTTGATTTTGTCCATTGCAAGCTGTACTCCTTTTTTATAATCGGTCGCTTTTCTTCCAATTATAGCGGTTTATGCCCGGTAAATCAACTCTTTTGCGGAGAAATGTAAAATCCCAATCAAAATCCGGCGCAAAATTTTTTATA
>CAZRNK010000288.1:0-3493 GCA_964601435.1 uncultured Oscillospiraceae bacterium
TAAACATGCCGGTGAGGTAAACACTGGAGTGGAAGCCGTCGGAGCAGCGCAGCAGGAACTGGGCCGTCTCGCTCTTTTCCAGGTTGTCCATGTTTACGGCGGCGGAGGTATCCTCGCCGGTGTAGACCAGGCGGCCCCGGCGGGCGCCGTCTGTCACATAGTAGAGCTCATAGTAGAGGGTGGTGTCCTCGTCGGCGTCGCTGCCGGTCCACTCAATCCAGGTGGAGCCGGAAACAGTGGCCCCGGTATTGACGTTGGTGATTTCCGCAGTGGGGGTATTTTCGCTCAGCGTAATGGACCAGATTTCCTGGACCGTGTATTCCCCGTCATAGTCCACAATCTCTTCCTGGGCGATTTCAATGCCGTTTTCGTCAATGAAGGTGCCCTCCTGGAGGATGGGGTAGACCGGGGCATATAAAGCCACTTCCGCCGTTCCGGCCGGGCAGGCCACGGCCAAATCCAGCCAGGTGAGCTCCAGGGCCGCAGGCGGGTCGTTCAGGACCTGGAAGTCCGGCTCAAACCAGACGCTGCCCAGAACAGTGCCTTCGGCGTCCAGGAAGTCAAAGCGGTAGTCGCCGGAGGCAGCGGTGGTGTCCGCTGCGGGGACCAGTTCATCGCTCCACCAGGCGGAGGCGGTAAATTCCCCTTTCCGGTCCAGGACGCCCTGGATTTGGATGGTTTGCCCTCCGCCGGAGGCCTCTGTCTCCGGTTCCGCGGAGAATACGGTGTAGAGGTGCTCCCAGATGGAGGAGGTGACCCAATAGCTGGTGGCATATTCCCCCGGGCTGCCCATGAAGCTGACCGCGGTGTCCAGGGTGCGCGAGCCATAGGTGTCATAGGCTACCTGTGTGGGCAAAATGGCGGTGCCGGAGCAGCTGAAGCCGTAGTCCTCTGCCGGCTCGGCATAGGGGGCCCCGGCGGTGACGCTGCTGGACGTATCGCCCAGGACGGTCCCAGTCAGGCCGAAGGGGGGCTGGTTTGCCTCTGTATTGAAGGCGCCGCCGGCATACTCGTCCCCCACGCCGTAGAGGTGGGCCATGTGGTGGGAGATGAGGGCTTCCCAGCTGGGGGAGGCCATGCTGATGAGAAAGACGTCGTCCCCGGCGGTGTAGCTGCCCAGGTTGCGGCTCACGCCCATCCAGCTGGAGACAAAGCCGATGACCGCGTCATAATCCCCCAGACTGCCCTGGAAGCGCTTCAGAGTCAGCCAGGTCTCAAAAAGGCCGTCCTCTGTATTCAGGTCATACTGTTCCCCGGACAAATCGCACAGGGAGCGCTCCTGGACCTCGATGCCGTCATTGGCCAGGGGAAAGCAGGCCTGGAGGTGCCAGAGGCCCTCCTGCCAGCCCTCTGTAGGGGAGAGGATGTCCCCGCCGAAGTTGCCGGTAATGGGCACCAGGAGAATTTTCAGGCTTCGGGTCTGGGCTAGGGCGGCCTCCCGGGCGGCGCTGTAGCTTCCAATTTGGACTTCAAAGCGGTAGCTGCCCGCTGTCAGCGCCTCGGCGGCCTCCCCGGTGAGGGAGAAGGTGAGGCTGCTGTCATCCACAGCGCTGGGCAGATAGGCGCCCGCCTCTTCCCCGTCCCTTGTGACGGAGAGGGAGACTGCGTTTTCATCCAGGAGGGACTGGGGTACCGGTTCCGAGAGGCGGACGAAAACCATGGTGTCCCGCTCCGCTACCAGGGAGTCCATGAGATATTCCGTTCCGGTATAGACGTCGATGCCGTAGCTCAGGGCCTGGTTGAGCTCGATGGCTGTCACTTCCCCGGCGTAGTCTGCCGCGGGGGCCTGGGTTGCTGCGGCGGCTTCAGTGGGGGCGGGGGTGGCCGTCTCATCCACCAGCTGAATCAGCCCGTCCCCGCCGCAGGCGGCCAGGCACAACAGGCACAGCGCCGCCAGCATGAGCGGCAGCAGCAGTCGTTTCTTTCTTCCTTTCATGGGCGGCAAGCCCTCCTTTCACGCGATTTCTCTGGTTACGTCGTTCATCCACTTCTTCGAGCGGATGCGGATGATGCCAAGTACGAATTTCACCGCCTCATCCAGGCAGGTGCAGGGATAGACAAAGACAATGCTCAGCTTGGCCACCAGGGCGGTGACGGCACAGGCGGGAATGCACACCAGGTACATGGGGCCCGCCTCCGCTATCAGGGAGAAGCGCACGTCCCCGCCGCCCCGGAGGATGCCCACTACGTTGGTCATATTCACTGCCCGCAGCGGGAGGAGGCAGGCGATGAAGGTGAGCATGTACAGGGCCGTTCCGCAGGCCTCCTGGCTCAGACCCATGAGGGGGAAGATAAAGGACTCCGCCAGGAAGAAGCGCACCAGCAGCACCAGGATGGCGCTGACAATGCCGATGCCGAAGGCCACCAGGTTCAGCGCCACCGCCTTGCCGTAGAGGGTATCCCGGTTCCCCAGGCCAATCTCCCGGCCGATGACGATGGTGGCGGCGCTGCCCGCAGCGAAGAGGCCCACGTTCAGCAGTCGGTCCAGGTTCCCGGCGATGGTGTAGGCCGCCAGGATGGGGGTGTTGTTGTCCATATGGCCCATGATGACCGAGTAGATGGAAAAGGCGGTGGACCACAAGAGCTCATTAAATACAACCGGGAGGGAATATTTCATGAAGTCCCGCAGGATTTCCCGGCCGGGCATGAAAATGAGCTTGGGCTGGAGGGGCAGGTTCCGGGCAAAACGGGTGTAGATGAGGACAACCACCACTTCCACAATCCGGCTAATCAACGTAGCGATGGCCGCGCCGGCGATGCCCAGGGTGGGCGCGCCCAGATTGCCGTATATCAGGACCCAGTTTAAGAATACATTTAAAATACCCGAGCCGGAGAGGACCACGGCGCCCAGCTTGGTGTTCTCCATGCTCCGCTGTACGGCGATGTACATGCCGCTGATGGAGGAGAAGAAATAGGAAAAGCCCACAATCCGGGCGTACTCTGCCCCGGGGGCGTGGAGCGTCTCGTTATTGGTGAGCAGGCCCATCAGCTCCATGGGGAAGGAGAAGGCCAGCACCGAGGCCAGCAGCGTCACGCCTATGGAGAAATACAGCCCGACGCCCAGCACCCGGTTGATGGCGTGGAGGTTGCCCCGGCCATAATACTGGGAGACCAGGACGCTGGCGCCGCTCTGGATGCCGAAGGAAATCAGCATCAGGATGAAGAAGGGGGTGTTGGCCATGGTGACGGCGGCCAGATAGGTTTCCCCCATGGTGCCCACCATGAAGGTGTCTGCCAGGGCCATGAAGTTGGTGACGAAGTTTTGGATAATCATAGGAATCATCAGCGCAATGACGCCCCTGTAAAAGCCGGGGGGCTGCTTTAAGTACCGCATAGGAACCTCCGCAAATCCGTTCTCTCTTCGCTGGAAAATCCCGGCGCGGGCCGCGCCGGGGACAGCCCGGATATTATATCCCATTCGCCGCCGTCTTTCAAGCCCCGGAGGCAGGAGATTTTGGATACAAATTTTCCCTGGACCCTATGAAAAAATTTT
>CAZRNK010000289.1:0-3491 GCA_964601435.1 uncultured Oscillospiraceae bacterium
CCACGTGCTCTGTAGTGTGCCTGCTTCCTCAAGTACATTCTAACAAATTACGACTTGCTGCGTTAGAGGCACTGTGTTTCATTCTCTTTGGTGCCTTGGAGCGCAGCGGAAAGGAATGATCATACTTATGGAATTTGAAGCTTTGATTCGGGCGCGGTATTCCTGCCGCAAGTTTGAGCCCGACGCCATACCTCAGGAAAAACTGGATGCCATTCTGGAGGCGGGGCAGATTGCCCCGACCGGGCATAACTGCCAGCCCCAGCGCATTCTGGTTGTCCGCGCCGGCACGCCGGAGATGGAAAAGCTCCAGCAGTGCACAGACTGCCATTTCAATGCCCCTGTTATCCTGGTGGGCTGTTATGAGGATGGGGGCCTTGGGCACGAATATGAGGATTTGGCAATCGTCATGACCCACTGCATGCTGGCGGCCTTTGACGAGGGCCTGGCCAGCATCTGGGTGCAGCTGTGTGACTTTGCAAAACTTCGCACGCTGCTCCACATCCCCGAGGCCTATCACATTGTGGGCCTGATGCCCCTGGGCTATCCGCGGGCGGATGCCCATCCCAGCCGTCTCCATGCAGACAGGAAGCCGATTGAGGAGACAGTATTTTACCAGCACTTTTAAGCTTCGAGCGGCATTCAGGCCTCTATGGGCAGTTCAATAACCTCCAGCCCCTGGCGCATGGCGTAGAGCATCGTGCTCCGCGTCCCGCCGGGGGCCCCATTATAAGCGGCAATCAGAACAGAGGCGTGGTCCACCATATACCGGTTGCGGCGGAGCATACAGTCCTGGGTGTAGTCCTTGCGTACCAGGGTCTGATAGTCACACTCGCTCACCAGCCGGTTATAGCGTTTTTTCAGCACCGCGGGCCAGCGCTCCGCCTGTCCCTCCCAGGGAATGGCCGCTTCGATGGTGACATCCGGATGTTCGTCCCGGAGGGCCATCACTGCCTCGCAAAAATACAGGTCGCAGCCCGTGGCCATGCCGCAGATAAAGTGGCGGATTCCGCTGTGGTAGAGAGATTCAATGGTGTCAAAAATCCGTTTTTTCAAATCCAGGCACCGGGGGTCCGTCTCCTGGCTGCCCCAGGGGAGCTTCCCCTCCCGGTGGCCGGTAAAGGTGCAGGTTATGGCAGCATCCATGTATGCAGCACCGCCTTTCCTGACAATTGTAAACCACAATTGGGGAAAAGTCAAAAAGAATGCTTGCATTTCCCAAAAAGCGTGCTATAATGCTTTTGGATTAACTGAATTACGTGTCTTCAGGGCAGGGTGAAATTCCCGACCGGCGGTGAAAGTCCGCGAGCGGCCTGCGGCTGCTGACCCGGCGCAATTCCGGGACCGACAGTAGAGTCTGGATGGGAGAAGATGTGCACTTCCTCCTTGAGGAGCTGTTTCGCACCCGAAGGCATGCCCTTCGGTGTCCGAAATGCTTCCCGGGAGGTTATTTTTATGTTTGATTTTGCATCCCTGTTTGCAACGGTGCGGGAAAACCTGGGCTTTGTCTGCGTCTGCCTGCTGGTTTTCATCGGCCTTTTTGTAGTGGCCATGCTGGTGGAGCGCTATGGGCTGAAGCTGCCCCGGCAGCGTGGGGCGCGCCGGGCCGCTTACATCGGCATTTTCGGCGCCATTGCCGCGGTCCTGATGTACCTGGAAATCCCCCTGTTCTTCGCCCCCAGCTTTTATGAGATGGATTTGAGCGAAGTGCCGGTTTTGATTTGTGCCTTCTCCCTCGGGCCGGTATCCGGCGTCGTATGCGAGCTGGTGAAAGTCATATTGAAGCTCCTGCTGAAGGGCACCACGACGGCCTTTGTCGGCGACTTTGCCAACTTTGTGGTGGGCTGCAGCTTCGTTTTGCCGGCGGCCATTGTCTATCACGCCCACAAGAGCAAAAAAGGCGCCCTCATCGGCATGGGGGTGGGCACCGCCGTCATGACGGTTTTTGGCAGCTTGTTCAACGCCGTTTACCTGCTGCCGGCCTTTTCCACCCTCTATGGCATGCCCCTGGACGCCATTGTCAGCATGGGCACAGATGTAAATGGGGCCATCAACAGCGTCTCCACGCTGGTGCTCTTTGCCGTGGTTCCCTTCAACCTGTTAAAAGGCATTGTAGTATCGCTGCTGACCTTCCTGCTGTACAAGCATATTGAGCGCCTGTTCAAAATGCGCTAGCTGCCTAGCCGCTTGGCAATATAGCCCTCCACGGCGTCATAGGGAATGCCCAGTGCAGCCGCAAACTCGCCGTATACCAGCGTCTCTGCTTTTTTCTTGTACTGCTGGTCTACCATTCCCAGATGTTTTTTTTCTTTGATGGCGCTCTGCTCCTTGCTGTAAACGCTCTTTAGGAGCTGGAGCAAGTCCTCGCAGTGGTGGCTCTCAAATGCGGCGTGGTAATGGTCGGAGAGCACCCGGAGATTGCCGTTGCGGCAGACGTTTTCCTGGATGCCGGGAAGAGAATCGATGAGGGCGTTCACTTCATCGGCGGAGAGGATGGGCCGCATGAAGATGGCGGTGTCCACAGGGATAAAAATAGTGCCGTTTTCATAGAGAGCGGAAAGTTTGTAAAAAAGCTTTTCCCGCTTTTCGCGGTCTTTGCGGGGCTGGATGCCCTCTACGCGGCATACCCCCATCTTATCGTACATAATCAAGTCACCGGGCTGAAACATATATGCACCTCCTGAATCTGGCCCCGCCTGAGCAGGGAACGGGTTGGGAATGATGGACGGGAAAAAGCCGCCGGGCTGGAAAAAGGCCTTCGGCGGCTGCATTGTTGTCTGGGCACTAGTCCAGATAACTTCCGGGGTCGTATGAGTTATACTGCTTCTTCAGCTCCACGATGAGCGACCCATCCGGCTGTTCCTGCTCAGAGAGGATTTTGTATTTTGTACGCGCTCTGTCCAACCTGGCCCGGTACATTTGATATTCTTCTTTCACCGCCTGGATGGCGGCGGGGGAGGAGATACCATCCTTGAGCTGGAAGTGGATTGTCTGCTCCAGGCAGGCATATTTGATACGTTTCATCTTGCCAAACTCCTGTTTCTAAGATATATTTATTTTAGCACAAATAAAGGGAGATTCTCAAAAGAAAATTCAATTTTTCATAAAATTTTGTGACTTTTGCGCATGAGTAGTCCGGCTTTGTTTTGTGAAAAATGCCAGTACCTTTTCTGGAAATCCGTTGTAAAAGCTGTAGGTTCCCTGAGGCGGAAGGACCCGTTTCCTTGGTAGTATAAGTTTATATTTATACCGATATGGTTTTTTCATATTTTTTATTTTCGACAAAAACGATTATACTATGTATAGAAAATAAGAAACAAAAAACGTAAGGAGAGGTGCATTGACTGTGTTACTGAACAATTTGTATCCCCATGTATTTCAGCCCCTGAAAATCCGCGGTCTAACGCTGAAAAACCGCCTGGAGTATTCGCCCACTGTCGTCCTGAAATGTTCCCCCGAGGGCGAGGTAACCCAGGAAATGCTGGACTATGTGG
>CAZRNK010000290.1:0-3489 GCA_964601435.1 uncultured Oscillospiraceae bacterium
GAGGACAGTGGGCTTCAGAGAGAGGAGGCGGCATATGCTGACCATCAATTACCGGGACCCCCGCCCCATCTATGTGCAGATTATGGACGGGCTGCGGCGACTGATTATCTCCGAGGTACTCCTTCCGGACGAGCGCATCCCCTCCGTCCGGGAGCAGGCGGCGGCCCTGGCCATCAACCCCAACACCATCCAGCGGGCATACCGGGAGCTGGAGAACGAGGGATACATTTATTCCGTGCCGGGGAAGGGCAGCTTCGTGGGCATCCATCAGGAGGTGGATCAGGCCCGGCGGGATACCTTGCTGCGCCAGGTTGACGAAGCGGCGGCGGAGCTGGAGTTCCTGGGGATGAGCCGCGAAGCGCTGGCGGCGCATATTGTGGGAAAGGAGGAGAAGCCGGCATGATTACAGTATCCGGTGTGACGAAAACCTTTTCCGGCTTCAAGGCCCTGGATGACCTCAGCCTTACGGTGCCCCGGGGCTCCATTTTTGGGCTGGTGGGGCCCAACGGAGCGGGGAAGAGCACCCTGCTGCGCCTGCTCACGGGCGTCTACCGCCAGGATGCGGGGGAAATCCGCATAGATGGGGAGGCGGTCTTTGACAACCCGGGCGTCAAGGCCAGGATTGCCAGCATACCCGATGAGATTTTCTATTTCACGCAGGCCGGTATCCAGGATATGATGCGCTTTTACCGGGGCGTCTGCCCCCGGTTCAGCCCGGAGCGGTATGCGGCGCTCAGACGCTGCTTTTCTCTGGATGAGAAGTTGCCCATGCGCCGGCTCAGCAAGGGAATGCAGAAGCAGGCGGCCTTCTGGCTGGCGCTGTCCATGTGCCCGGATTTGCTGGTGCTGGATGAGCCGGTGGACGGCCTGGACCCAGTGGCTCGCCGGCGGGTCTGGCGGGAGCTGATGCGGGATGTGTCCGAGCGGGGGACGACTGTTGTGGTCAGCTCCCACAACCTGCGGGAGCTGGAGGACGTGTGCGACCATGTGGGCTTCCTGAACCGGGGGAAGCTGGTTTTGCAGCGGAGCGTATCGGAGCTCCAGGAAAATCTGGTGAAAATCCAGCTGGCTCTGCCGGAGGGGACGGCGCTGCCTGAGGATTTGCACCCCCTCCACGAGAGCCGCTCCGGACGGCTGTGGACGCTGATTCTCCGGGGAAATGTGGAGGCGGTAACCGGGCGGCTGGAGCAGTGCCGTCCGCTGTTTCTGGACGTAGTCCCGCTGACACTGGAGGAAATCTTTATTTATGAGCTGGGAGGTGGAGAAGATGGAGTTTCGTACGCGGATTTGTAATCCCACTTTGTTCCGGAAAACCCTCAGCCGCTTCTGGCCCATCTGGGCGGCCTATTTCGGCGTCTGGGTGCTGGTGCTGCCTCTGACGCTTTCCGGTGAATTGACGTGGATGGTTCGGAATCCGCCGTGGACGGCCCGGCTTTCCTATGTCCTCCTCTCCGCGGGAAGCGAAACGGGCGTTTTGATTTCCCTGGCCTTTGGCCTTTTGGGCGCCATGGCCGCCTTTGGCCACCTCTACGCCAGCCGGAGCGCCTATATGATGGCGGCCATTCCGGTGAAGCGGCGGGCGGTTTTCCTCGCCCAGTTTATGGCGCCGCTGTGCGCCTTCTGGGGCATTGATGTCCTGGTTTTCCTGATTACCCTGGCGGTGGAGCTTTCTGCCGGGGTTGTGGATGTGTCCGCCACGGCGCAGTGGCTGGCCATGACGGCTATGCTGAACCTGTTTTTCTATGGCTTCGGCTGCCTCTGCGCCCAGCTCACCGGGAATGCGCTGGCGCTGCCGGTGGTGTATCTGGTGGCAAGCTTTGCCGTTGCGGGGCTGGAGATGGTGATTCGGGGCCTGGCGGCGGATTTTGCCTACGGTATGATGCACACAGGGGGTTTGTCCCTGGGTTTTTTGTCTCCCGCGGCATACCTTTTGGAGAATTCCGGTCTGGAGAGCATACAGGGAGCGGTTTTCTCCCCGGCGACGGGCAGTTATATCACGGATACGGTAGAATACTATTATAGTGGCTGGCTGGGCCTGGGGCTCTACGCCGCAGCGGGGGTGCTCTGCGTTGTGGCGGCGGCTATCCTCTATCAGCGGCGGGATGGAGGCGGCCGGGGATGTGATTGCCCTGGGCTGGCTGCGGCCTGTATTTAAATATGGGATGGGGCTTGCCGGGGGCGTTTGTTTGGGCGCTTTGCTCTACTATGTCTGCCAACCGGCCGGGCAATCCTATATTTCCCTGATTCTCTTTTTGGTGATAGGGAGCTTTATCGGCTATTTTGCCGGGGAGATGCTGCTGCAGAAGAGCTTTCGGGTGTTCCATCGGGGCTGGGGCGGCTTTTTTGCCGTGGCCTGCCTGCTGGGGCTGATGGTGTGTGCAGTGGAGTTTGACTGGCTGGGCTTTGAGCGGCGTCTGCCGGAGATGGGGACGGTAGAGTCTGTCTCTGTGGGTGCTGGCGGCTGGGAGATGCAATTCCGGGAGGCGGAGAACATAGAAGCTGTTCTGGCCCTCCACGGGGATATCATTGCCCACAAGGAGGAGAATGAGTCCCTGGCGCAGAGTGACAGGGACGTAAGTGCGCTCTATCTCTCCTTGCAATATGCACTGAAAGGCGGGGAGACGCTCAAGCGCGCCTATACCCTTTATTTTCCGGAGCCGCTGGAGGAGGACGGCGTCCTGGCCGGGGACTATGCCCGGCTGGATGCCCTGGTCAATTCCGGAGAGGCGCTGGAGCAGCGGAAATGTGGAGAAATTCCGGTTTCAGCGGAGAGCATCAGCTATGCCTATGTCGATGTGTATGACCCGGTGCTCATGTCCTACCGGAGCTATGAGCTGACGGCAGCGGAGGCGGCAGACCTCTATGCCGGCTGTATCCTGCCGGATACAGATGAGAGCAGCCTGGGCCGGGTGTGGCTCATTCCGGATGAAACCTATGCGGAAACTGCCGCCGCAGCTACAGTGCAGCTGGAGCTGTCCCAGCGGAGTGCTGCAGGGCGGTACACCTATGACGGACTTACTTTCCAAATCACAATGGATGCGTCCCGGACCCTGGACTGGTTTACCCGCCACGGCTATACCCTGTATTCTGTGGCGCAGGTCCGGGAGATGGAGGAGAGCCGGGATACGGCCTCGCCAGAGGCAATTTCCTAGGCCTGGTTTGAAAAATCCTGCGGCGCTGCCACGCACACCCGTTGGGGTGCCGGCATAGTGTAGAGAGGAGGCCGAAGAGCCTTACACTCTATCGAGACGGAGGATATTCATGGCAAAGTGCGAGAATAGTCCTGACTACTATGCGATGAACGTCATTAATGCCAGGGACAATTGCCGCTGCGGCGGCAATTGCGGCGGATGCTGCTGCCCGACGCTGATAGCAGGGCCCACTGGCCCCACCGGCCCTACAGGTGCTGCCGGAATCACAGGCCCCACTGGTCCTACCGGTGCAACTGGCCCCACGGGTCCGACTGGCCCAACGGGCGCCGCCGGCGCC
>CAZRNK010000291.1:0-1506 GCA_964601435.1 uncultured Oscillospiraceae bacterium
TGGGTGGAATATTCTTTTGGTTCCTTTTCTTGCAGGAGCAAGAAAAGGAACGCCTCCGTCCCCCCGCAGGGGAAAAACTCGTTTGGTGGGTCGGTGGGAAAAGTAGGGCCGGGCTTTTCTTTTCTGCGGCGGCATGGTATAATAACTGCAAAGCAGTTATTATACCGTGTGACGGCGTGTTCCGCTCCCGGCCTCTGGCCGAAACCGCGGACGATGCCAATATGGCACAAGCACACGGCGCTTTGCGCCTGTAGTACCATAAAAATCTTAGAGAGGGAGGAGATTCCCATGAAACAAGCCATTGCAACCACAGCCGCCCCGGCGGCCATCGGACCGTATTCCCAGGGCATTGAGGCCGCCGGACTGGTGTTTACCTCCGGGCAGATTCCCCTGGACCCCGCCACCGGCGCCTTTCCTGAGGGGGGAATTCAGGCCCAGACCCGGCAGTCCCTCCGGAATGTCCAGGCGGTGCTCTTCGCCGCCGGCTCCGGAATGGACAAGGTAATCAAAACCACCGTGTTCCTCCAGAGCATGGACGATTTTGCCGCCATGAACGAGGTGTATGCGGAGTTCTTCGCCGAAGGGGCCCTCCCGGCCCGGAGCGCTGTGGCGGTGGCCAGTCTGCCCAAGGGGGCGCTGGTGGAAATCGAGGCCGTGGCCCTGAAGTAAGATGCGCCGTGTCCTTGTAATCGGGGGCGGGGCCTCCGGCATGGTGGCCGCCCTGACGGCGGCGGAGACCCCGGACACCCAGGTGACGCTCCTGGAGCGCCAGGCCCGGGTGGGGCGCAAGCTCCTGAGCACCGGCAACGGCCGCTGCAACCTGACCAACCTGCACGCCGGCACCCTGGCGGGGTACCATGGTACGGACGCCGCCTTTGCCCTGCCGGCGCTCCGGCGCTTCCCGCCGGAAAAAGCCCTGGAATTTTTCCAGGGCTTAGGCCTTTTGTGGACGGCTGAGGCGGATGGGCGGGTTTACCCCCTGAGCAATCATGCTGCCAGCGTGGTGGACGTCCTCCGCTTTGCCCTGGAGAAGCCTAATATCACTGTATATACCGGTGCGGCGGCCCGCACTGCCCGGTTCCGCAGCGGGGAATTTGCCGTGACGGCAGAGACAGGGGAGCGCTTTTGCGCGGATGCGCTGATTGTGGCCGCCGGCGGTGCCGCCGGGGGCAAGCTGGGGGGCGTCATGGACGGCTACAAGCTCCTCCAGGGCTTCGGCCACCGCCGGACGGCCCTGTATGGGGCCCTGGTGCCGGTGAAAACAGACAGCCCCTACCCCCGCAGCCTGAAGGGGGTCAAGGCGGATGCGCACCTTCGCCTCCTGGCCGGAGGCCGCCTGCTGGCGGAGGGGAGCGGCGAGGTGCTCTTTACAGATTCCGGTGTCAGCGGGCCCGCCATATTTGATTTGTCCCGCCTGGCCGCCGCCGGGGGCCAGGGACTTGAGCTGGAGCTGGATTTCTTCCGGGCATATACGGAGGGGGAAATCCTGACCTTCCTGCGCCGCCG
>CAZRNK010000291.1:1606-3487 GCA_964601435.1 uncultured Oscillospiraceae bacterium
GCGCCGCCGCCCGGGCTGGGAAATGTCTTGCCCTCCCGGTGACGGGCACCCAGGGGCTGGAGAGCGCCCAAGTGACCGCCGGAGGTACGGAGACGGCGGACTTTGACGCCCATACCCTGGAGAGCCGGCTCCAGCCGGGGCTTTTTGCCTGCGGGGAGGTGCTGGACATCGACGGCGACTGCGGCGGCTATAACCTCCAGTGGGCCTGGGCCAGCGGCCGCCTGGCCGGCCGCCTGGGGAAAAGTGGCAACGACTAGAGGGGAGGGGGAGAGTAAGTGCTCCAGATTACCGGAATCAGGACCGCCCTGGGCAGCGAAGCGCCGGCGCTGCGCGCCGCAGCCGCCCGCGCTTTGGGGGTAAAGCCGGGGGCGATTGCCTCCCTGGAGCTGCGGCGGCAGGCCATTGATGCCCGGAAAAAGGGGGACATCCACCTGGTGAGTACAGTCTGGGTGACCCTCTCCTCCGGGGATGAGGCGCGTTTCTCCGGCCGGCCTGGTGTGAGCCGGGCGGAGGGGGAGCCCTATCGCCTGTCGGCCCCGCGGCGGAAAAGTCCCCTCCGGCCCGTAGTGGTGGGCATGGGGCCCGCCGGCCTTTTTGCCGCGCTGACCCTGGCCCGGGCGGGGCTGAAGCCCCTTGTTCTGGAGCGGGGCCGATGCGTGGAAGAGCGGACGGAGGACGTGGCCCACTTCTGGCGCACCGGGGAGCTGAGCGTCACCTCCAATGTCCAGTTTGGCGAGGGGGGCGCAGGGACCTTTTCCGACGGGAAGCTGACCACCGGTACCCACGACCGCCGGGTCCGCCATGTGCTGGAGACCTTTGCCGCCTTTGGGGCGCCAAAGGACATCCTCTGGTCGGCCAAGCCCCATATCGGCACAGACATCCTTCGGGAAGTGGTGCGTGCCATGCGCGCAGAGCTGTGCTCCCTGGGCGCGGAGGTGCGCTTTGCGCAGCAGCTCTGGGCACTCCGGGCCGGCGAAAACGGGCTGTCTGCCGTCACGGTGATGACGGAGACAGGGCCCTATGATATGCCCTGCGATGCCCTGCTTCTGGCCCCGGGCCACTCCGCCCGGGACACTTTCCGGATGCTCTATGAGGCAGGGGTCCCCCTGGCCCAGAAGCCCTTTGCCATCGGCGTGCGCATTGAGCATGACCAGGAGACGGTGAGCCGCCGGCAGTATGGAGATGCCTGGGCGGCGCTGCCCCCTGCGGATTATAAGCTCGCCTGCCACCTCCCCTCGGGGCGCTCGGCCTTTTCCTTCTGCGTATGCCCGGGGGGAGAGGTGGTGGCTGCCGCCAGCGAGTACGGCCAGGTGGTGACCAACGGTATGAGCTTCCGGGCCCGGGCCGGGCGCAACATCAACGGCGGCTTTCTGGTGGGCGTAGGCCCGGAGGACTTTGGGGACAGCCACCCGCTGGCGGGGATGTACTTCCAGGAAAAATGGGAGCGCGCCGCCTGGGCGGCGGGCGGCGGCGCTTTTCGCGCCCCGGCACAGCTGGTGGGGGACTTCCTCCGGGGAGCGCCCAGCACAGGGCCTGGGGCAGTAAAGCCCACCTACCGGCCGGGGGTGACCTGGGGCAGCCTGGAGGGCTGCCTGCCGGAAGGGGTGTGCCAGGCGCTGCGGGAGGCGTTGCCGGTCCTGGATCGCAAGCTCCGGGGCTTTGCCGACGCTGAGGCGGTGCTCACAGGCATCGAGAGCCGCTCCTCCTCCCCGGTGCGGATTCTGCGGGGTACGGATTTTCAGTCCGTGGGCCTGCGGGGCCTCTACCCCTGCGGGGAGGGGGCAGGCTATGCCGGGGGCATCGTCTCCGCTGCCGTGGACGGCATCAAGGCCGCCGAGGCCCTCCTGCAAGCAGAGTGAAGGGGACGAGGGCGTTTCTTTT
>CAZRNK010000292.1:0-3470 GCA_964601435.1 uncultured Oscillospiraceae bacterium
TCTAAACACGGGGCCCCGGCTGTGACAGCCGGGGCCCCAAAAAATTTGATTAGCTGATGCAGGTATACATGGAGTAGGGCGCCCGTGGGTCACCGGACCAGGTGAGGAAGTAGTCCTCAATGAGCTCGGCAATGAAGATTTTTGCCTTGGTCACATCCCGCTCATTGGGCCGGTGCTCAAAGTCGTAGTGCCACATCAGGCAGCCGGGCTTCCCGCAGCCCAGGGGGTCATTGTCGTTCATCATCCGGATGCCCTCGCCGAAGCGCTCGTCGTTGGCCAGGCGGTGGAGGAGCTTCATCTGCTCCTCACTGTAGGCGTTAAACTCCTCCGATTTGGGATTGTCCTTATACCGGGACATCAGCGCCTGGGCATCGTCAATATTGATGCCGAACTTCTCCGCCAGGCTGTCCACAGAGCCGTGGCGCAGCTCCTTGCCAGGGCAGGCGAACTTGCCCACAGCGCGCACGCCGTTGACCCGAAGGAACTCAATCTCCGTCTCCAGGCAGCCGTAGCACTCCTCGGGACCCACGCCGCTGCCGCCATAGGTGGTAAAGGCGATGCCGTAAATGGTCTTATTCGTCTCCCCTTTGGCGCCGGGCGCGCCGGTGCCTACCGCCGGGTCTACAATGCCGGGAATCCCGGTACCGGGCTTCTGGGAGTGGGGGCCGCCGGCGCCCTCCTTCTTCATCTGCTCAATGCGGGCCTTCATCCGCTTGGGCCCCAGCGGGTTCTTTGTCCCCTGGAGACCCATCACCATGCTGACCTCCTTATAGGGCAGGCCGGCAATGATGGGGCTGCCCAGGGCCACCAGGTCATACTCCTGGATATCCACAGGCCGTTCGTCCCAGTCCCGCTTGGGGTCAATCTTCTCCAGGGCGGTTTCAAACCCGTACTCTGTACAGACCTCGGCAAAGGCCTTGGCAATCATTTCCGTGTTTCCCGTCAGGGAGCCATAGAGGATTAATGCTTTCTTTTTCGCCATGTGTGTTCTCCTTTTGGTTTATGAATATGTCTATTTTACGCCAGGCTCTCGCCCAATGCAATGTAGCGGTCCAGAGCGGTCTGCTTTACATCCAGAACCTCCTGGAGCCCCAGGGCATCCAGCGTCTCCAGATACTCGGACCAGGTTTCGTCGTTGAGCGTCTCGTCGCCGACGATGAAGCGGTTGGTCATCTCGGTAACATAGGAGCGGATGTCCTCCATATAGGTACTTACTGTCTCGCTCTCGTCTGTGGTCATTCTGGCTTTGGCAGGATACATGTAATCCATGTCGGCGCTTTCACCCCAGAAGTTGATAATCTCCTGAAGCTGCTCATCATAGCTGCCAAAGTTCCGCCGGCCGTCCATCAGCATGGCTCCGCCGTATTTCGAATAGATGGCGGTGCAGGCAATGGAGGTCATATCCGGATTGTGGAGCACCAAATCGGTATATCCCGGATTGCCGTTCTCGTCATATTGCAGTCCCTCGCCCTCGACGCCATAGTTGCAGAGGATAGAGCCTTCTTCACTGTAGCAGTAGTCCAGCCAGCGGGCGGCCAGCTCGATATTTGCGCAGTCGGCAGAAATGGCAATGCCGTCAATGACCTTCTGCGCCGGATACCGGACATGGACCTCCTGGTCGGCCGTCTCCCGGATGTCATAGGAACCGACAAAGTAGGCGTCCGCATCGATGGTCCGCGCGGACTCCTGCATCCGCAGGATGTCGTCCCGGTTGTAGGAGAAGACGCCCATCTCGTCATTGGCAATGGCAGTCTGCATCAAATCCTGGCTGGAGTCTGTGATATAATCCGGGAAAATCAGGCCCTCAGCATACCACTGGCTCATGGTCTCCAGATACTTCCGGTAGCCCTCGTTGGAGGGGCCGAAGGAGGCCACACCGTCGATGTTCATAAAGGGCTGCATCTCCTCGTCATCGGTGTAAAAGCCCACTGTCTCATAGCCGCCAGTTACATTAACCGTCGCACCCAGATAGGAGATATTAAAGGCGCCGGATTTGCCCAGCTCCGTCTGGAAGGCCTTCAGGACATTATAGTAGTCGTCATAGGTGACAGGCCGCTCCATCCCGACGTCCTCCAGCCAGTCCTGCCGGATGACCATACCCACGGTGACACCCTCATCTGTCGCCATCAGGGTATTGGCCTGGGCCAGCCGGCCATCCGCAGAGAGAGAATCCTGCCAGAACTGGGGGTCAGTGTCCAGGGCCGCTTTGTAGTTGGGCATCCAGTCATCCAGGAACTCGTTCATGTCCACAATGATGCCGTCGTCAATGGCATGGTCCACACCGTCGGTGTACAGCAGGGCAAAGCTGTCAATCATGTCGGTGTACTCGCCGCCGGCCATCATGATATTGAACTGCTCCACCGCCATGAAAATGGGCACAGAGGTGATGTTTACATGAACGCCAGTCCGGGCCTCCATCTCCGTATAGAACGTAGTGGTGCTCATATCATTGATGTTGTACATAATGAGGAAGGGAGAGAGCCGCAGCCACAGGGAGAGCTCCTCCTCCGTCTCTGTCAGAGGCAGCTGCACCTCCACAAAGCCGCTGGCGGATTCCCCTTCATCCTCCGGAGCAGCCGTCTCCTCTCCGCCGCTCTCCGGGGCCTCCGTCGCCGCCGGAGCTTCTGTCGCCCCAGACCCGCTGCCGCTGCAGCCGGCCACCAGCACAAAGCACATCGTCAGGCACAAGAGCAGTGCCATCAGTTTCGTCCGTTTCATAATTGCCTCCTTATCTGTTTTCTGGGGAGGACAAATCCCCTATAAAGCAGTATAAGAGTTTTTAGCAAATATTACAATAGACAAGTATTTTATAAATATGTTATTATATAAAGTAATTAAAATGCAACTGAAATATTTATAATTTGATAGTGAGAAATAAATTGCTTTTTTCTCAAGGAGGCCTCTATGAAAGGTACACCGCAATCCACAGAAGGCGCCCCCGCCAATGGCAATCTGCTTGCCCGCCGGCTGGATGCCCTGCTGCACCAGGAGCCCTACATGGACCGGGCCCAGCTCCTCTCTTTGGAGGAGGACGGACTGGTGTTGGGGCAAGGCGACTTCGCTGTTGCTGTTTTCTTTTTTGCCGGCGTCCAGTCCCCACTACCTCCTGTCCGGGCAATAGAGCAGCAGTATGATGTACTCCGGGATATTGTACAGCGCACGCTGGAGCGCTCCCATATCTGTTACACCGGGACGATAAACGGCTGGACAGTCTCCCTAATCTGCTGCCTCAGCACCGAGGAGGGGGAGCGCGCCTATCAGCGGGAACTGCTGCGCAGGAGCTGCCAAAAGGCCGTAGACGCCGCATCCGCCCAGCTTGGGCAGCCAGTACATACGCTGGTAAACACAGTACATCGTCCGGGCAGCCTGGCCCGGAGCTATAGTGCCATTGCTGACGAATATAACTTCCGGCGTTTTTTTGACCGCTTTGACGAAAGCGTCCTCTTTTTAGACGACACCTGGGGGGACGG
>CAZRNK010000293.1:0-3451 GCA_964601435.1 uncultured Oscillospiraceae bacterium
GGGCCGGCATTTTGCCGGCCCCTTTGCGCATTGAGAAAAGGTTAAAAAGATTATGTGGGCAGGGAGCGCTTTTAGAAAAGCCGGTTTCCCGCCACAAACTTGGCCTGAATGGCACCCATATGCCCCAGATAGAGGAACTTCTCAAACCGGCGGCGGAGGTCCCGCTCCCCCTGCGCCCAGCCGCTGTCGTCCAGGACCAGGGCGTCAAAGGCAAAGCCGGGCTCGAAAGCGCCTGCCTGGCCAAAGAATGCCCCGCCGCCCCGGGTGGCCAGAAAGAAAGCGTCCGGAGCGCTGAGATAGCCGTCGTCCTCTCCGGTGAGCCGCCAGCGGAGCTTGGAGACATCCACCGCCGAGCGGGCCACAGCAATCATGTCCAGGGTATGGCCCCCGGAGATGTCGCTGCCCAGGCCGACGCGCAGCCCTTTCTGCATATAGCGCCGGATGGGGGCAATGCCACTGCGGACATTGGTATTGGAGGTGGGGCAGTGGGCAACCATAACCTTCCGTTCCTGTAAAATGGCAGTTTCCTCCTCTGTGCAGTGGACACAGTGGGCCATAATGGTCTGCTCCCCCAGCAGGCCGTATTTCTCATAGACCGAAGCGTAGTCCCGGCAGTCCGGATGGAGGGCATGGACCCAGGCAATCTCCTCCAGGTTTTCAGAGAGATGGCTCTGGATGGGCAGGCTGCTGTCTCTGGCGACATGCCCAAGGAAGGCCAATGTATCGGTGGTGCAGCTGGGGGCAAAACGGGGGGTTAAAATGGGCTTGGTACGGATAAAGCGGTCCAAAGAAGCCTCCAGCCATGCAAGCGTGGCCGCCTGCGTCCCTTCAGTGGACTCCCGGATATAGTCCGGGGAATTGGCGTCCATATTGACTTTGCCTACCAGGGTGATGAGGCCGGTTTCCTCCAGCGCCTCCATGAGCAGGAGGGCAGCTTCGCTGTGGATGGTGGCAAAACATACCGCCCGGGTAGTGGCGCTCCGGCGCAGGGCGCCGGCAAAAGCCTGATAGCGTGTCCGGGCCTGGTCTGCATCGGAAAATCGCGCCTCGACGGGAAAGGTGAGCTCTTCAAGCCAGGGAAGGAGTTCGTAATCCATCCCCAGTCCCAGATTCTCATATTGAGAGGCGTGGAGATGCAAATCCACAAAGCCGGGGACAATGAGCCGCCCGGAAAAATCCAGGCTGGGGAGCTGGGCATATTCTGCCGGCGGCGCATCGTATACCCCCGCACAGTTCCCGCCGAGGCAGGCCGCCCAGGCGCCGGGGCGGAGGCGCAGGGCGCCGTCTGCGCTGCAATCCATGAAATCTCCGTGTATCAGAAAATCCCGTGTGACGCGCTCCATGGTTTTCTCCTCCTTGTGGCTGTGTCCTTTCCTTCAGTATATCATGGTTCTGCAGCGTACACAACTTTTTGAAAAAAGCTGCGGAAAAGTTCTTGTTTCAGCCTCCGGCCTGTCGTATAATGCAGGTGTAAGCCAAAAGTGATGAAAAATATGAAAGCAGATAAAGGAGGTTTTTCCCCATGATTGACCTGACGATTCATCCCGAGGCGCTGGCCCGGAATATTCAAAAGGCCAGGGAAAATGGCGTTGTCATACCCACCTTTGCCCAGATGCGCGACCCAAACCTGATTCCGGAGGAAGTCCGGGAAAAGCTGCGCCATACCGGCCTTTGGGATTTGGACCCGGTAAACCTGTTTCGGATTACCTGGAAGAATGAGCCGAAGGAAACCGGGGGGCTTTTTGGTGCGCCCAACTATATTGAGTTCCCCTCTGCCCTCACGGGCGTGCCCTGCCGCATCATTGCCCTGGTGGGCAAGTGGTTTCCCACTGGCTGCCATAAGGTGGGGGCCTCCTTTGGCTGCCTGGTGCCCCGGCTGGTGACAGGTCAGTTTGATGCCTCCAGCCAGCGGGCAGTCTGGCCCTCCACAGGCAATTACTGCCGGGGCGGCGCCTTCAACTCCAAGCTCCTGGGGGTTCACGGCGTGGCCATTTTGCCTCAAGAGATGAGCCGGGAGCGGTTCCAGTGGCTGGAGTCCATCGGGGCGGAGATTATTGCCACCCCCGGCTGCGAGAGCAACGTGAAAGAAATCTTTGACAAGACCAATGAGCTCAAGCAGGACCCCTCCTGCATGGTTTTCAATCAGTTTGAGGAGATGGGCAACCACCTGTGGCATTATACGGTCACCGGCAATGCCATCGCGGAGGTGTTCGCGTCTATCCGCAGAGAGGGGGACCGCTTCGCCGGGGCCTGCTTTACCACCGGCAGCGCCGGGACCATCGGCGCCGGGGACCGGCTCCGGGAGCTGTATCCGGAGATGAAGCTGGGCGCCGGGGAGGCCCTTCAGTGCCCCACGCTCCTGGATAACGGCTTCGGCGGCCACCGCATCGAGGGCATCGGAGACAAGCATGTGCCCTGGATTCACAATGTGAAGAATACGGACATGGTTATTGACATTGACGATAACGACAGCCAGAACCTGACCCGCCTGTTTAACGAGCCGGAGGGCCGCGCCTTCCTGCGGGAAGAGCTGGGTGTGGCGCCGGAGTTTGTCGAGAAGCTGGGCTATCTGGGGATTTCCGGCATTGCCAATCTGCTCTGCTGCATCAAAATGGCCAAGTACTATGAGTTTACAGAGCACGATGTGGTGGCGACGGTTCTGACCGATTCCATTGATATGTACCAGAGCCGGATTGAAGAGCTCCGGGAGCGGGACGGGGCCTATAGCGCCAAAGCCGCTGCTGTGGACTGTGCCCGGCACCTCCACGGCCAGAAGACGGACAACATGCTGGAGCTCACTTACCCGGTGAAAAAACGCGTCCACAACCTGAAGTATTATACCTGGGTGGAGCAGCAGGGGCGTTCGGCCCAGGAGCTCAACGACTTGTGGTATGATACCGAGGGTACCTGGGGCGCCGTCCACAAGCAGGCCGGCGAGATTGACGCGCTGATTGAAGCCTTTAATGCCGCGGTCCGGGGAGAATAATCTGACTCGCCGTGGAGGAACTGGTATGATGAAAAACGTAAAGTGCCTGCGGTGCGTTGCCTGCGGGAAGGAATATCCGGCCAGGCCGGACGCCACCACCTGCACCTGCGGCGGCATTTTGGACGTAGTATATGATTATGCGTTTATCCGCACCCGGGTAAGCCGGGAGGCCTACCGGGGAAACCGGGAGAACAGCATGTGGCGGTACCGGGATTTCCTGCCCATAGAGGCAGATACGCCGCTGCCGCCGCTGCGGGTGGGCTGGACGCCGCTGTACGCCGCGCCGGCCCTGGCCCGGGAAATCGGCCTGCGGAAGCTGTGGATTAAGGACGACGGCCTCAACCCCACTGCCAGCCTGAAGGACCGGGCCAGCGCCCTGGCGGTGGCCAAGGCGCGGGAGAGCGGGGCCAAAACCATCGCCTGCTCCAGCACCGGCAACGCCGCCAGCTCCCTGGCCGGCAGCGC
>CAZRNK010000294.1:0-3436 GCA_964601435.1 uncultured Oscillospiraceae bacterium
CCGCAGCCGTCATTGATATTTGTGCCGTCTGGGTGGTCTTTTATAATTTCCATTTGAATTGGAAGCCGGCCAAAAATTTTCTCTGCTGTCCGGGAGGCAGCTCCGTTTGCGCAGTCAATCAAAACCTTCAAGGGCTGTAAAGTCCCCTCTGCGCAGGCGACCACATGGTCTATGTAACGCTCCACATACTCGAATCCGCCGGACACCACCCGGCCAATATCCCCGTGGGTTTTCAGGTGCAGCCGTTCCGGCGCGTCCACCAACTCTTCAATATGTGCTTCCAAAGTGTCGGAGAGCTTAAACCCCTGATTGTTGAAAATTTTTATCCCGTTGTGCTCATACGGATTGTGGGAGGCTGAGATTACAATGCCGGCATCTGCGCCGCTCTCCCGGGTGATAAAGGCTACCGCCGGTGTGGGCACCACGCCCAGCAGCAAGACATCTCCCCCCGCCGCACACAGGCCGGCGGCCAGCGCTGCCTCCAGCATATCCCCGGAAATCCGGGTATCCTTCCCAATGGTAAAAAGGGGCTTTCCCTCTTTCTCCTCCCCCAGGACCATGGCTGCGGCAACACCTACCTGATAGGCGAGCTGTGCGTCCAAACCCGCATTGACAACGCCGCGGATTCCATCTGTACCAAAATACTTTCCCATATTGAAAAGCTCCTACTCTTTTTCTTATAAATCAATTTGCTGCTGGCCTATCATTTCAATACCGAGGTGTTCATAGGCCTTCCTCGTCACGCAGCGGCCCCGGGGCGTCCGGGTGAGGAAGCCCTGCTGCAGCAGATAGGGCTCATAGACGTCCTCCAGAGTAATGGCCTCCTCGTTAATTGTGGCGGCCAGAGTCTCCAGCCCCACCGGTCCGCCGTTGTAAAACTCAATAATGCTGCGCAGCATCCGGCGGTCTACAGCATCCAGGCCCAGATGGTCCACCTCCAGCCGGGTCAGGGCCTCGTCAGCTACCTCCCGGGTAATGACCCCGTCGGCCCGCACCTGGGCAAAGTCCCGGACCCGCCGCAGCATCCGGTTGGCAATCCGGGGCGTGCCCCGGCTGCGCCGGGCAATTTCCCGGGCGCCGGATTCCTCAATTTCCACGCCTAAAATAGCCGCACTGCGCTCAACAATCTGCTGCAGTTCCTCCGGGGAGTACAGCTCCAGGCGCAGTGTTACGCCAAAGCGGTCCCGGAGGGGCGCAGTGAGCTGTCCGCTGCGGGTGGTGGCCCCAATCAGGGTAAAGCGGGGCAGGTCCAGACGAATGGAATTGGCCGATGGGCCTTTTCCAATAATAATATCGATGGAATAGTCCTCCATGGCGGGATAGAGGATTTCCTCTACTGCCCGGTTCAGCCGGTGGATTTCATCTACAAACAGGATGTCGTTTTCCTGCAGATTTGTGAGCAGGGCGGCCAAATCCCCCGCTTTCTCAATTGTGGGCCCGGAGGTAATGCGCATATTGACGCCCATCTCGTTGGCAATCACAGCCGCCAGGGTTGTCTTTCCCAAGCCTGGGGGGCCGTGGAGCAGTACATGGTCCAGCGCCTCATGGCGCATCTTCGCCGCTTCAATAAAGACCTTTAAATTTTCCTTTGCCTTCTCCTGCCCAATGTACTCCGTTATGGTCCTGGGTCGCAGGGACAGCTCCCCGCTGTCCTCAGGCAGGACACTGGCTGTTGTAATAACTGGCTCCTCCGGCATGCCGGAATAGCTGATGCTCATGGCGGAATTCCTCCCTTCCTGCCACCTTTTTCAATCAGTGCAGCATGTTTTTCAGTGCACTGCGGACAATTTCTTCCACGCTCAGATTTTCTGTGTCCACATCCCGGAGCGCAGCGGCAATTTCCCCGCTGCTGTACCCCAGTACTGCAAGGGCCGCGGAGGCGTCGCCGCGCCGGCTTCCGCCGGCTGCAGCGGGCTGCTCCAGCGCTACGCCGGAAAAGGCGTTTTCCCCGCCTGCCTCCTTGGCCATTTTGTCCTTCAGCTCCAACAAAATGCGCTGGGCGATTTTCTTGCCTACGCCGGGTGCAACAGTCAGGGCCTTTTCATCGCCGCCCAAAACCGCCATGGCCAGCCCCTCTGGGGTGTTGGCTGAGAGGATGGATAGCGCAGCCTTGGGACCAACACCGGATACGCCGATGAGCATCTCAAAGCAGCGTTTTTCACTGAGGGAATAAAATCCATATAAATCGAAGCTGTCCTCCCGAACCATTACATAGGTATACAGCTTTCCACGCTCGCCAATTTTCAGGCGCGCAATGGTATGATTGGTGGTGTTAAGGGCATAACCTACGCCGCCGCAGTCAATGACAGCCATCTGCGGAAGCAAATCTGTAACTTGTCCAGCTATATGGTAGAACAAGGGTTTATCCTCCCTTCCCGGTTCAGCAGTGAAGTAGCGCTTCTGGCATGGCACAATGCGATTGCCACCGCGTCGGCGGCGTCGTCCGGCTTGGGCGGCGCCGGCATTTTTAAAATACGGCGAACCATGTCAATGACCTGCCGTTTCTCCGCCATGCCATAGCCCACAACTGCCTGCTTGACCTGCATAGGCGTATACTCAAAGATACGCAGGCCCGCCTGGTATCCTGCCAGCAAAATCACGCCGCGCCCATGGGCAACGGAAATGCCGGTCGTAATGTTTGTATTGAAAAACAGCTCCTCCACCGCCATCTCATCTGGCTGAAAGGTAGAGATAAGCTCACGTAAATCCTGATAAATATGGTCCAGCCGGCTGGAAAGCGGGATTCCCGCCTCAGTCGTAATGACACCGCAGGCCACCAGCTTTTGTCCGCTGCGCTCCGAATCCAGCACGCCGAAGCCCACCGTAGCAATCCCCGGGTCAATCCCCAAAATACGCATAGCGGCCTCCTTCCATTTATCGCTCAATTGTAAAGTATAACACGCTTCGCTCTGGCTGGCAACCGCAATTCACCTAAAAAACCTGGCTGATGGCATAAACAAGACAAGGCCCTCTGGAAAAACACCAGAGGGCCTTGTGATTATTTTTCTTCTATATTTTCCTGAGAGGTATCCGCTTCATCAGGCTGTGATTCCGCCTCTTCGGGGGATATGGAAGGGGTCTCCCCTTCCCCCGGCGCAGCATCCGTTTTTCCCGCCTGCATCGCTGGGAGAATAATGTACTTCTTAATCACAGGATAGCAGATAAATACGGACGAAAAGCCACACAACGAGAAGGTAACAAGTGGTAGGGCAACAACTGTTACCAGCGGAATAATAAACAGCGTAGCCAGCCAGACAGCTGCGGAAACCAGGCTTGCAAGGATATTCCGGCCCAGGCCGATAATGGCGAACAGCCAGGCATTTTTCATAATCTGGATAACGGAAAGCTCTACCGTCACAGCCATGACATAGAAATACCGGCGCATAAATAAATACACAACCAGGACAACAATGGAGACATACCGGGCAATCAAAAG
>CAZRNK010000295.1:0-3426 GCA_964601435.1 uncultured Oscillospiraceae bacterium
GCCCTGGCCACCCAGCTTGCCCGGGAAGAACATGACATCGTTTTGGTGGACAGCAACCGGAAAATAGTCCAGGAGCTGGGAGAGGCGCTGGACATCAAGGTGCTCTATGGAAACGGCGCGTCGCTGGAAGTGCTCCGGGAGGCAGAGACGCAGGAAAGTGACCTGCTGATTGCAGCCACGCCCCAGGATGAACTGAACATGCTCTGCTGCCTGCTGGCCCGGAAGCTGGGCTGTGCCAACACCATCGCCAGGGTCCGCAACCCAGAATATACCCAACAGCTATATTATTTGAAAGATGATCTGGGCCTGTCCATGACCTTGAACCCGGAGGCTGTGACCGCCAGGGAAATTTTTCGGCTCATCCAGATTCCCGGCTTCCTCCGGCGGGACTCCTTTGCCAACGACCGGGTGGAGATTGTAGAGCTGATTGTCCGCGCCGGCGGCGGGCTGGACGGATTGGAGCTGAAAAACATAGGCCGCCAAATCAAGACCCGGGTCTTGATTTGTGCCCTCCAGCGGGGGGACAGCGTGTTTATCCCCGATGGGTCTACCCGCCTTGCCGCGGGGGATAAAATTTATATTACGGCCCCGACTACAGAGCTGACCGGAATTTTAAAAGCTGTAGGGCTCCGGAGAAAGCAGAGCAAAAATGTTCTGATTATCGGGGGAAGCCGTATTGCCCAGCATCTTACAGCCATGTTGACGCGGGTAGGTGTACGGGTCAAAATCATTGAAAAAATGAACAGAAAAGCCAGCAGCTGGCGGAAGACCTTCCGAAGGCCTCCATTATCCATGGGGATGGAAGTGAGCAGAATGTGCTTCTTTCGGAAAATATCCGGGAGATGGACGCGGTGGTTACCCTCACCAATATTGATGAAGAGAACCTGATTATCTCCATGTATGCCAACTACCTGGGTGTGCCCCAGGTGATTACGAAAATCAACCGGACGGAATACAACGCCGTGTTCCGGGATAAGGGGATTGACTGCGTGGTCACGCCGAAGCTCCTGGGTGCCCAGGAAGTCATCCGCTATGTGCGGGCCATGCAGAACACCACCGGCAGCAGCGTGGTGACGGTCCACCATCTGGTGGACGGGCAGGTGGAGGCCCTGGAGTTCAATGTAACAGAGGGGACGAGGATGCTGGGCGTGCCCCTGGCCCGGGTGCAGCTCAAGCCCAATCTCCTGCTGGCCAGCATCAGCCGGAAGGGCCGCATTATCATCCCTGGCGGCAATGACTGCCTGGAAATCGGGGATACGGTTGTTGTGGTGTCCACAAACGACCGGATTATCCTGGACCTGAATGACATCTTCCAGGAGGAGCAGCAGGCATGAATGGGAGAATGATTCAACTTGTCATCGGCCGCATCCTCTGCGTGGAGGGGGCCTTTATGACTCCGGCGCTGCTGATTTCCCTGTACTGCCAGGAGTGGGAGGAGTCGGCGGCCTTTGCAGTGTCCATGGCGGCCCTGGCCGCCGCCGGCATCCCCCTGAGCCGGCGGAAGCTGCGCCACCGGGGCTTTTATGCCCGGGAGGGGCTGATTACCGTAGGGGTCGCCTGGATTCTGGTTTCCTTTTTTGGGGCGCTGCCCTTTTTCTTCAGCGGCGCCATTCCCCATTTTATCGACGCTTTTTTTGAGACCGTGTCCGGGTTTACCACTACGGGGGCCACGATTCTGGGGGAAATTGAATCCCTGCCCAGAGGGATTTTATACTGGCGCAGCTTTACCCACTGGCTGGGTGGCATGGGTGTGCTGGTGTTTGTCCTGGCCACCGGCCCCCTCTCCAAGGAGAACGGCCCCTCCATCCATATTTTGCGGGCAGAGAGCACCGGGGTGAAAATTGATAAGCTGGTGCCCCGTATGCAGCATTCTGCAAAAATTTTGTATCAAATTTATATCGTTTTAACCATTATTCAAATTATTTTTCTTCTTTTTGGCGGGGTTTCCCTCTACGAGGCGGCCAACATCGCTTTTTCCACGGCGGGGACGGGCGGTTTTGGCATCCACAATGACAGCCTGGCCTCCAACACGCCGTATATCCAGTCCGTGACCACGGTGTTTATGGTCGTGTTCAGCATTAACTTCAATGTCTTTTACCTGCTGCTGATTCGGGAAGTAAAACGGGCTTTTCACAACGAGGAGCTGTGGGCCTTCCTGGGCGTTGTGCTGGTTTCCACAGGGATTATTGCCTGGAATATCTCCAGCATGTACCCCACTGTGCGGGAGGCCATCCACCACGCCGCCTTCCAGGTGTCCTCCATTATCAGCACGACAGGCTTTATGTCGGCGGACTTTGACCAGTGGCCGGAGCTGTCCAAGACGCTGCTCCTGATGCTGATGCTTATGGGGGCCATGGCGGGCTCTACCGGCGGCGGCCTGAAGTCTGTCCGGGTGGTGCTGATGTTCAAGGCGGCCCGGCGGGCCATTCACAACGCCATCCATCCCAATAGCGACCGGCTGCTCCATATGGACGGGGAGTTGGTGGAGGATTCCACAGTCCGCTCCACGATGAATTACGTGTCCATCTATTTTATCCTGACACTGCTGAGTGTCCTGCTGGTGTCTGTGGACGGCTTTAGCTTTGAGGCCAATTTCTCTGCTGTGGTGAGCTGTGTCAACAATGTGGGGCCGGGCCTGGCGGAGATGGGGCCGACACTGAATTTTTCCGGATACTCAGTATTCAGTAAGATTGTGCTGAGCCTGGACATGCTGCTGGGCCGGCTGGAGCTGTTTCCCATTCTCATTCTCTTTACACCCGCCGCCTGGCGGAAATAGGCCGGGGGCGTAAAGGCGCCAGAGCGTATATTTTCGGGGGCGGGAGGAGGCCGCCCCCTTTTTCTTTCCCGAGATGGCGTTCAGCGGTATGCCGCGAAGAGCATAACAGTCCAATAATTCTGAATTGGACATACTTTTGAAAAGAATGTACAATCATTTCATCGGAATCCGATTCAAGGTTTTGTGCAATTTGACTTGGAAAAATCTATGATGAAGGAGGGGTTTATGTATCCAGGCGGATACATAAGAAAATGCGATGAAGAGATTTGGTGCATTCATTTTGGCCCTCGGGCTTATACTCACGCTTTTTGCGGCCTGCGGGACGGCTGAGGAGCAGGCCTCCCCGACGGCGGCCCAGACCCAAGCCTCGGCGGCGACGGAGAGCGTCGGTACGGAGGCGCCGGAGGCAGCGGAGAGCGCGGCGCCGGAGGCGGAGACCCTCTATGGCTCCTTTGACTGGGAAACGCCGGTGTCTCTGCCCCTGACGGAAGAGACAGTCACCCTCAGCTACTGGTTTTTCACCCAGCCTTTTATGGGCTCGCTGGAGGTAGATTATGATACGCTGCCCTTCTATGTGGAGATGGAGGCGCGCACCGGCGTGGAGCTGGAGATGATGTCGGCCCCCTTCTTCGGTGCCAGTGAGCAGTATA
>CAZRNK010000296.1:0-3421 GCA_964601435.1 uncultured Oscillospiraceae bacterium
CATCCTGGGCAATGAGCCTTCCGCCGCACACGACCGCCTTGGCCGGGCGGGCGTATCCCACGGTGCCCAGCATATTTTTTGCATCCAGGGTCGCCCCCGCCAGCTCAAGCAGCTCCGTATCCAAAAGGAAGAAGTCCCCCGCCTTCCCCACCTCCAGGGAGCCAATGTCATTTCGCCCCAGGAGTGCGGCGCTGCCCCGGGTGGCCATCTTCAGCAAATCATAGCCTGTGGGCGCGTCGGTGCTGTAGGTGAGCCGGTGGAGCAGATAGGCACAGCGGATTTCCGCCAGCAAGTTTGAGCCGTCGTTGCTGGCGCTGCCGTCCACCGCCAGCCCCAGGGGCACGCCCAGGCGGAGCATGTCCGGCACCCGGCAGACGCCGGAGGCCAGCTTCATATTGGACACCGGGCAGTGGGCCACGCCCGTCTGTGTCTCTGCCAACAGGGAGAGCTCCCCATCATTGAAATGAATCCCGTGGGCAAACCACACGTCCTCGCCCAGCCAGCCGCAGCTGGCCATATACGCCAGGGGGCGCATCCCCACCGCTTCCAGGCAGAAGTTTTCCTCGTCCTTTGTCTCGCACAGGTGGGTGTGCAGCCGCACGCCCAGGCTCCGGGCCAGCACTGCCGACTCCCGGAGCAAATCGGTGGTGACGCTGAAGGGGGAGCAGGGCGCCAGCACCACCTGATGCATGGAGAAAGGCGCGGGGTCGTGGAAGGCCTCC
This sequence comes from uncultured Oscillospiraceae bacterium, assembly GCA_964601435.1. Taxonomy (GTDB): domain Bacteria; phylum Bacillota; class Clostridia; order Oscillospirales; family Oscillospiraceae; genus CAZRNK01. The sequence goes on from CAZRNK010000296.1 coordinate 723, forward strand.
ACCAGCCGCTGGCTCTCCCGCAGGATTCTATCCACCGGCTGGACCAAATCGTCCGGCGGCAGCCCGCCGTCGGATTTTCCCCGAGACATGCTGCCCCGGGCGGCATGGAAGCGCACGCCCAGTTCATCTGCCGCCGCAAACTGCCTTGCAATCCAGCTCTCCCCCCCATCCCGGGGAAAGACATAGTGGTGGTCCATAACGGTGGTACAGCCGTATTTCACCAGCTCCCCCATTCCGGTCAGGGCGCTGTAATAAATGCTCTCCTCGTCCAGTCCGCGCCAGAGCTCGTAGAGGGTAACCAGCCAGGGGAACAGCTCCATTTTCTGCACCTGGGGCAGGTTGCGGGTAAAGGTCTGGTACAAATGGTGATGGGTATTCACCAGTCCGGGATAGACAAAGCAACCCTTCGCGTCCAAAATCGTGTCCGCCGTCTCCGGCACCTGCTCCCCGATTGCGGAAATCACGCCATTTTCCACATAGATGCCCCCCTGGAGCACCCGATCCTGTCCATCCACGGTCACAATGGCCGCAGCGTTTTTCACAAGCAGAGATGCCATAGTATCCGCCTCCTCTCTATAATGCAAATCCGACACCGGGGGGTGTCGGATTTGTGAATAGCCGCTTACGCCGCATCTGTTTCGGGCTTTTCAATGGTCTTGGGCGGGTCATAGGTTTCCCCGTATGTCTCAATGACAATGGACTCAATGGTGATGACGTCCAGGGGTTTGTTGTTCTCATCTACATCCAAATCGCCCATTTTTTCAAAATCCGCCAGGCCCCGGATGACCTTGCCAAATACAGCGTAGTCCCCGTCATAGTCTGCTGACTTATCCCGCAGCGTGATAAAGAACTGGCTGCCCGCCGTGTCATAGTAGGCGCTGTCGTCGTTGCTGGAGCCGAAGCGGGCCATGGCCACCATGCCCTCCGTCATACTCAAATCATTTTTGCGGTAGCCGTTGTTGGGGAACTCTCCCTCGATATAATACCCGGGATCCCCGGTCCCATCCCCGTTGGGGTCGCCCATCTGAATCAGATTATATTTCACAACCCGGTGAATGGTCAGGCCGTCATAAAAGCCGGACTCCGCCAGGTAGATAAAGTTGCGGACCGTATTGGGGGCCTTGTCATAATAGAGCCGGATGACGATTTCCACGCCATTTGAGAAGGTGATGGTAGCAGTTGGATTGCGGTCCCCCTGGGTGACGCAAGCCGTAAAACAGCTCAAAAAGAGGGTCAGTGTCAGGAGTATGGATACGATTCTTTTCTTTCTCAATTGTTTCAAGGCTTGGAAACCTCCAGTTCAAAATTGGCTGGTTTCTACTGTACCATATATTTAGGAAAAAAGCAATTCTGGAAACAAAATTTGTTCAATTCGTCGATTTGCCGCCGCGGCGTTGCTTTTTTCGGCGCTGTAGTATACAATTTATAATATCTTATCTACGTGGCCCCCATTGGCGCCATAGTTTTAGAAGGAGGCAACGAAATGGAACTGACCAAAAATCCACATGTTTTGGATTGGGTAAAAGAAATGGCTGACCTGACAAAGCCGGACCAGATTCTCTGGATTGACGGCAGCGAGGCCCAGCTGGAGGCCTTGCGGGCCGAGGGAATGGCCACCGGTGAAATGATAAAATTGAATGAGGAGTCTCTCCCCGGCTGCTACTACCACCGCAGCGACCCCAACGACGTAGCCCGCGTGGAGGACCGGACCTTCATCTGCTCCAAGCGGGAGGAGGACGCCGGCCCCACCAACAACTGGATGGACCCCCAGGAGATGTACGCCCTGCTCCGCCCCATCTTCGACGGCGCCATGACCGGCCGCACCATGTACGTCATCCCCTACTCCATGGGCGTGGTGGGCTCTCCCTTCGCAAAATACGGCGTGGAGCTGACAGACTCCATCTATGTCGTCCTCTCCATGGCGATTATGACCCGCATCGGCAAGGCAGTCTTTGATGCCCTGGGTGACAGCGATGACTTCGTCCGCGGCCTCCACTCCAAGGCGGAGCTGGACCCGGAAAAGCGCTACATTGTCCATTTCCCCGAGGACAACACCATCTGGTCCGTCAACTCCGGCTACGGCGGAAACGTACTTCTGGGCAAAAAATGCTTTGCGCTGCGGATTGCCTCCAATTTGGGCCGCCAGGAGGGCTGGATGGCTGAGCACATGCTGATTCTCGGCCTGGAGAATCCCCAGGGCGAGGTCCGCTATCTGGCCGCCGCCTTCCCCAGCGCCTGCGGCAAAACCAACCTGGCCATGCTCATCCCCCCCGAGGCCTACCGGGAGAAGGGCTGGAAGGTCTGGTGTGTGGGCGACGACATCGCCTGGCTCCGGCCCGGTCCGGACGGCCGGCTCTGGGCTGTAAACCCGGAAAACGGCTTCTTCGGCGTGGCCCCCGGCACCAGCGAAAAGAGCAACCCCAATGCCCTGGCCGCCACGAAGACAAATACCATCTTCACCAATGTCGTGCTCAAGCCCGACGGCACCGTCTGGTGGGAGGGCATGGACAAGAATCCGCCCACAGATGCCCTGAACTGGAAGGGCGAGCCCTGGGACCCCTCCGACGGCAGCAAGGGCGCCCACCCCAACAGCCGCTTTACTGCCCCGGCCAAGAATTGCCCCTGCATCAGCCCCGAGTTTGAAAATCCCCAGGGCGTGCCCATATCCGCCATTGTCTTTGGCGGACGCCGGGCCAAGA
>CAZRNK010000297.1:0-3413 GCA_964601435.1 uncultured Oscillospiraceae bacterium
CCAGAATGTACTGTCGATTTTCGAGACAGACGGGGCGCTGTATGAGCTGCCCATCTATTTTAGCCTCCATGCCCTGCTGGGGCGAACCGGGCAGGTGGGCAGCGACAGCACCTGGAGCATGGAAAAATTTTTGGCGCTGTGGGATGCTGCGCCGGCAGGCACCCAGGTCATTGCTCCCCTGAGCCAGACGGCATTTATTACCGAGATGGTAAACGGCAGTCCGGAAACGTTCGTGGACTGGGAAACCGGAGCGGTTCATTTCGATTCCCCCCTCTTTGTGGAGCTACTGAAAATTGCCGCGTCTTTCCCAGACACGGAGGCCCAGACTGGCGGCCTGCACACGCTGGCAGAAGGCGAATCCCTCTATAGCCCGGAATTGGGGGCGTTTTATCACTTGCAGGTTTTCCGCGCCCTCTTCGGCGGCAGCGAAACAACCCTAATAGGCTACCCCACGGACAGCGAGCGCTCCGGCATCGGGATTGTGCCGGCGTTCAGCCTGGGAATCTCTGCCCAAAGCACGCACAAAGAGGCGGCCTGGTCCTTTATCCGCACCTTGCTGACGCCGGAATATGTAACCAGCAGCCGGTATCCGATGAACTCCTTTTTCCCGCTCAACAATGAGGGCCTTCAGGAAAAGATTGATTGGGAGCTGGGCCAAACGGCGAAAGTATTGGAATATACCATTGACGGCGAGGTCGTCCTCTTCCCCATGGCGCCGCCCCAGGAAGATGTGGATACCATTCTGGAGGCCATCAACGCGGCGGGCTACGCCTACCGTCCGGACTATACCATTCAGGGCATTCTGGAGGAAGAGCTGGCCCCCTTCTTCGCCGGGGACACCACTGCACAGCAGACTGCCGCAGCCATCCAGTCCCGCGTCCAGCTCTACGTCGCCGAGCAGCGCTGACTGGCGCCCTTTCCAGTGCATCATGGGTCCCGCTTTTTTCAGTGTGCCTTTCAGCAGGGAAAAAGCCGTCTGTGCCCCGCCTAGAAAAAGCGCTGTCTCGGGTATTTTCACATTTTGCAAACATTTCCCTAGCATTTTCAAAACAGGCAGCAGATAGACTTTTCTCTATCCGGCCAGAAGGCGGGGAATCGGAAAAGAGGAGGCTGCGTCCATGGAAAGGCTTGTAAAAATACTGCGCTCCCGCTTCTTTCTGGCGGCGCTGTGTATCCTCCTGGAGTTTTCACAGCTCCTGGCCCTTTTTATCCTCCTCTACGAGCTTTTCCTCCCCATTACCATCCTGGGCTGGCTGTTTTACATCGGCGTCATCCTCTATCTTATCAACCGGGATGAAATCCCGGAGTTCAAAATCCCCTGGCTGATTATCCTGTGCTTTCTCCCGGTTATCGGGGCCTTTATCTACATGCTGCTGTCCAGCAACCGCACCAGCGAAAAGCTCTACCGCCGCTACGAGGAGGCGAAGGCCTCCCTCCGGCCTTACCAGGCCCCCGGCGGCGGCCTGGCGGAGCTGAAAGCCCTGGATGCGGACGCCTATGTCCAGGCCAACTATCTGTACGCCGCTGCCCAGATGCCCTGCCGCAGCGGCACCGCCACTGCCTATTTCCCCAGCGGGGAGGCCTTTTATGCTGCCCTCCTGGCGGATTTGGCGGCGGCGGAGCGGTTCATCTTCCTGGAGTATTTTATCGTGCAGGAGGGGCAGATGTGGAATGGCATCCACCAAATCCTGCGCCGGAAGGCGGCCCAGGGCGTGGGCGTATATATGCTCTATGACGATTTCGGCTGTATGACCACCCTCCCCGAGCACTACTACGCCCAGCTGGAGACCGAGGGCATCCACTGCATGCCTTCCAACCGCTTCACCCCCATCCTCTCCCATATCCACAACAACCGGGACCACCGGAAAATCACTGTGGTTGATGGGCGGGTGGGGTATGTAGGGGGCATCAACCTGGCTGACGAGTACATCAACGCCATTGAAAAACATGGCCACTGGAAGGACACGGCCCTCCGCCTGGAGGGGGAAGGGGTAAAAAATCTGATGCTCCTCTTCCTGGCGAGCTGGAACAGCCAGAGCACGCTCCCCCTCCCTGCCGTGGATTACATGGCGGCATCTGCACCCGCCCAGCCGGAGACGGGCTGGCTCATCCCCTTCGGGGACGGCCCCAGCCCCATCTATCAGAGCCGGATTGGCAAAAACGTCTATCTGAATATGATAAACGCCGCCAAGGACTACCTCTACATCACAACCCCCTATCTCATCTGTGACCACGAGCTGATGGGCGCCCTCCGACTGGCGGCGAAAAAGGGGGGTGGACGTGCGCATCATCACCCCCCACATTCCAGACAAACGGGCCATCTTTCTTATGACGCGCTCCAATTACAGTGTCCTGATTCAGGACGGGGTGAAGATTTATGAGTACACACCCGGCTTTATCCACGCCAAGGGCTTTGTCTGCGACGACAAGTTTGCCGTGTGCGGCACCATCAACTTAGACTACCGCTCTCTGGTCCACCATTTTGAGTGCGGCGTCTGGATGTATCGTACCGCCTGCATCCCGGACATGAAGGCGGACTTCCTTGAGACGGAGGCCCGCTCCCAGCGCATCACCCCCGCCGCAGCGGAGCTGAAGTATTTCCGCCGCTTCCTGGCGGAAATACTAAAGGTTTTCTCTCCCTTGCTGTAAGTGCCTCTGGATTTTTCATATTTCCCTAACATCCCGCAAGCAAAACAAAAACACACCTCCTGCATACTGGAATGGCAGGTGGGGGCCGGTAGCTGCCCTCCCCTTTCAAGAACATTCTAAGACGCAGGAGGTCTTTTTTATGAAAATCGAAAATCCCGCAGTAACCCTGGCAGACGAGGCCCGCAGCGGCGTTGAAGAGACGGTGCGGAGCGGATTCTTAGACTGGCTCTTCCAGTTCTCCGTCACGGGGGACGATGGCGTGCTCTATGCCCTGGGCGGCTCCATTCTCTCCCTGGCGCTGGAGAAGCTGGATTTGGTCTCCATCAACTGGACCTGCGGCAAGGGCAGCGTCCGCCAGCTCCCCAACTCCATCTATAAGATTGCCGAATACCCCGACATCCGGCTCCGGCGGATGATTCGCAATCCTCAGGGTACCCTGAAAATCCAGCAGGAACCCCACCGCGTCGTGGTGACCTGCGGCGAGGCATATCAGGTCATCTGCAACGAGGACCACTCCTGGCGCCTGCTCCTGGACACCGGCGACGGCGCCTACCGGGCGGATTTGACCCACACCCCCCACGGGTTCCCCCTCTGGTACGGCCGGGAGAAGCCCTCCTATCTGACCCAGCACTCCATCACCTACGGCTATAACTGGTCCGGGGACGTGACGGGCACCATCTGGCTGGAGGGCCGGGAGGTCCGGGTCCAGGGCCGGGGCATCCGGGAGCGGTATGTGGCCGTGGACTCCTCCGCCGCCGAGCTGG
>CAZRNK010000298.1:0-3403 GCA_964601435.1 uncultured Oscillospiraceae bacterium
GAGGCGCCGGCAGCTACAGAGGGCGGAGCGGAAACTGCCCAGCCGGCCGCTGAGGCAACCGGCGAGGTAATCTATGCCGAGGATTTGCCCGCGGAGTATGAGAGCGTCCAGTACGGCATGTGGGATTTTGAGACCTATGTCTCCCTGCCCATCGCCGAGGGGGAATCCCTCTCCTTCTGGATTACGGGCCAGCCCCAGACGGCTACCCTCAACTTCGAATATGAGGACATCTCCTTCTACCGGGAGTTGGAAGAGCGCACCGGCATCTATGTGGAGCTGACTGTGGCCCCCTTCTTCTCCGCCAGCGAGGTATTTAACATCATGGTCAACGGTGGGGACTACCCTGAGCTGATTTCCCGTGTTGATAACTATTATTCCACCGGCGCTGATGGTGCTGTGGAAGACGAAGTTATCTTAGCCATGGACGATATTGTGGCCGAGTATATGCCCAACTACCAGGCCTGGCTGGACTTCAACCCGGATTTTGACCGGGCTGTGCGCACTGTGTCCGGGGATATCTGGATGGCTGGCGCCATCACCAACCCTGACCCCTTGAACAACACGACAGGCATGCTCCTCCGGGGCGACTGGCTGGAGGAGGCCGGCATGGATTTGCCCGAGACCTATGACGAGTACCACGATGTGCTCACAAACTTCGTCACCGAGCATGACGGCGCCGGCGGCCTGTGGCTGAACAACCTGGGCGGCAGCTTCGTTTTCGGCGAGGGCTATGATTTGGTTCTGCTGGACACCAGCGGCACCGGCAAGCGCTTTGCCGTCTATGACGGGGACGTGACCTTCCTGCCCACCAGCGACAATATGCGGGAATTTCTGACCATGCTCAACCAGTGGTGGGATGAGGGGCTCATCTACTCCGACTTCATGTCCCAGACGGATATCGACTATCCGGAGTACAGCACCGTTACCAGCGGGGACGTCGGTGTGTTCTGCTCCAGTGTTTCCGATATTGAGAGCTATGCCACGCTGGACGACAGTCTGGAAATCGTGGGCAGCTACAACCCCAAGCAGGAGGAGGGCCAGCAGCTCCATTCCTCGTATCAGTCCTCGATTGTGCAGACCGGCGGCACCTCCATTTCCACAGAGTGCGAGAACATTGAGCTGGCCGCCAAGTGGCTGGACTATATGTACACCTATGACGGCTATGTCCTGGGCAACTACGGTGTGGAAGGCGAGGCCTTCACCATTGCCGATGACGGCTCCTATGCGTTTACCGATTTGATGCTCAACAATCCCGACGCCAACTTCTCCCAGGCTCTGGTGCTCTACACCGGCTTTGGTACCCACGGCATCTGGGAGATGAGCCGGGAGCGGGTCTTCAGCGACTACCAGTGGGAAGTGCTGGAGATGTGGAATTCCGATACCGACTCTGCCTACCGTTATCCCCAGGATTGCCGGATGACCGTAGAAGAGAGCTCTACTTATAACGATGTCATGATGGACATTGAGACCTATGTCTCCGAGAACATCGTCCGTTTTGTCATCGGGGAGCTGTCCACCGAGGATGACTGGGACAACTATGTGGCCACCGTCGAGGGGATGGGCCTGGCTGAGGCTGAGGACATCTACCAGACCGCATACGACCGCTATATTGCGGGCTAAGGCGCGGCTGTCCCTTGTAAAAGCAGAGAAACTATGAGAGACTACAGGTAAAGGACGCCCGCCCAAAGGGCCCCTTTACCTGTATGCCATATTTTCAAGCCCCCTTTATGCAAAGAAGGAGACAAGCCTATGCGAGAAAAAAACATGCGAAACACCTACTGCAACCCCCTTGTACTGCCGGATTATCCCTGCCTGGCCGTGAAATCGGACAGCCCCGCCCCGCCGGGGGAGGGCGGCCCCTGGAAGCGGGCGGGCAAAAAATTTGTGACAGAGTTTGACTTCTCCCGGGCCATCGACCCCCAAATGCTCCCCTTTGACCCGGAGCAGGGCTTTCCCGAGGAGGAAGACCACTATACCCGGGAGACGGAGAACGACGTCCGGGCCACGGCGGACCCCTCGGTGCTCTATTACCAGGGGCGGTGGTATCTCTACTGCACCGGCGGCTACGTCTATGACACGGAGGACTTTGTCCACTGGACGCCCCACATCGACGAAACCTTTCGGGCCATTTCCACCCCCATGGCCCCCACGGCGGCGGTGATTGGCGGGAGGTTCTACGCCACGGCCAACTCTGTGCCCCTCCATGTCTCCAACTCCCCCCTGGGCCCCTGGACAGTGGTGGGGGAGTGGACGCTGCCCGACGGGCGGGAGATGTTGGCCAATGACCCCATGATTTTTGTTGACGATGACGGCCGGGCCTACCTCTACTTTGGCTTGGGCTCCGCCATCTATGGCGCGGAGCTGGACACGGCGCGCCCCAACCATCTGCTGACGAGCCCCAAGCTGCTGTGAACCTTTAACGGGGAAAATGCCTGGGAGCGGATGGGCGCACGCAATGAAAACTGGCACAGCGGCAGCATCGAGGGCTCCTGGATGTACAAGCGCAGCGGGACATATTAACTGCTCTATTCCGTATGCGGCACAGAGTACAACACCTATTGCATGGGCGCCTATGTGGGCAAAAGCCCCCTGGGTGATTTTGCCCTCCAGAAGCGCAACCCCGTCTCCCGGAGCGACAGCGGCCTGGTGCGGGGCGGCGGCCACGGCTGCGTGGTGGATGGGCCGGGGGACACCATCTGGTGCTTTTACACCATCCCGGTGGGCATCGACCACATTTTTGAGCGGCGGATTGGCATGGACCCCTGCGGCATCGACGAGGACGGCTGCCTCTATGCCAAGACGGGCTGTGACACCCCCCAGTATGCTCCCGGCGTACTGGAGAGCCCCGAGGCGGGCAATGAGACGGGGCTTGTGCCCTGCACCTTTTTCTCCCTGACGGCGGCCTCCTCCTATGCCCCGGGGCACCGGCCCCTGTACGCCCTGGATGAGACGCTGCACACCTGGTGGCAGCCGGCGAAGGGCGACGCCGCCCCCTGCCTGGCGGTGTCCCTCCGGGGGGACTACTTCATCCGCGCCCTGCGCCTCATCTGGAAGGATGTGGGGCTGGACTTTGCCGCCGGCATGTACCCCGGCCCCTACCGCTATGTTGTGGAAGCCAAGGTGGGCCGGGAGTGGGTGACCCTGGTGGACGAATCGGAGAATGAGACAGACTTGACTGTGGACTACCGCACCTTTGATGAGGTGCTCGCCAGCGCCGTCCGGGTGCGGATTTCCTCCGCGCCAAAGGGCCTTGTGCCGGGCATCATCAGCTTCACCGTCTTCGGGGAGAGCGCCGACCGGCGCCTCCGCTGGGGCCATGCGCCGCTGGAGCTGGACGGCTGAGATACAATACGCAGAAAGGAAGAAAAAATGGAGCACATCAACTTTACCCCCCATGAGCTGG
>CAZRNK010000299.1:0-3393 GCA_964601435.1 uncultured Oscillospiraceae bacterium
CAGGCACAGGTGGTTGGCCGTACCGCCGCTGACCAGCTTCAGTCCGCCTTTCACCAGGCCCGCAGCCAGGGCGGCGGCGTTTTTCACAACCTGATGCTGATAGGCCTTAAACTCCGGTTTCAGCGCCTCCCCCAGGGCCACGGCCTTGGCGGCGATGACGTGCATCAGCGGGCCGCCCTGGCTGCCGGGGAACACAGCGGAGTTAATTTTCTTGGCCAGGGTCTCATCATTGGTGAGAATCATGCCGCCCCGGGGACCCCGGAGGGTCTTGTGGGTGGTGGTGGTCACCACATGGGCATAGGGCATGGGGCTGGGGTGCTCCCCGGCGGCCACCAGCCCGGCGATGTGGGCCATGTCCACCAGCAGATAAGCGCCCACCTCGTCGGCCACCTGGCGGAACCGGGCGAAATCAATCACCCGGGGATAGGCGCTGGCGCCGGCGATAATGACCTTGGGCTTGCAGGCCCGGGCTGTCTCGGCCAGGGCGTCATAGTCAATATAGCCTGTCTCCTCATCCACGCCATAGGCCACGATGTTATAATATTTCCCGGAGAAGTTCACCGGGCTGCCGTGGGTCAGGTGCCCGCCGTGGTCCAGGTTCATCCCCAGGACCGTGTCCCCGGGCTCGCACAGGGCCATATAAGCGGCGTAGTTGGCCTGGGCGCCGGAGTGGGGCTGCACGTTGGCAAACTTGGCCCCAAAGAGGGCGCAGGCCCGCTCAATGGCCAGATTCTCCACGATGTCTACATACTGGCAGCCGCCATAATAGCGCTTGCCCGGGTAGCCCTCGGCGTACTTGTTGGTGAGCACGCTGCCCATAGCCGCCATAACAGCCTCGCTTACAATGTTTTCCGAAGCAATGAGCTCAATATTGTCCCGCTGCCGCTGGAGCTCCTGGCCCATGGCCTCTGCCACTGCCGGGTCCTCTGCTCCCACAACCTCAATCCACTCGCGCACCATGTCTCTGCATTCTTCCTTTCTTTTGTTGTGTACTCTGGGTCTTTATTGACTTCCCGCCCCGGCGCAAAAGGCCGTAGGCGATAAAGGGCTTGGTTTTTGTCGGAATCCGTGTTACAATTCCCTGGAGGTGAAGCGCCATGCGCACAAAAGAACAAGTTGATGAAATTATTGCCAGGCTGGAAGAAGAATATCCCCTGGCCGACTGTACCCTGGACTACCGGAAGGACTATGAGCTGCTTTTCTCTGTCCGGCTGGCCGCCCAGTGCACCGATGAGCGGGTCAATCAAATTACCCCCGCCCTGTTTCAGCGCTTTCCCACCCTGGAGTCCTTTGCCAATGCGGACGTGGAAGAGGTGGAGCGCTATGTCCATTCCACCGGTTTCTTCCGGGCCAAGGCCCGGGACATCGTCCGCTGCGCCCAAATCCTCCTGGAAAAACACGGCGGCCGGGTGCCGGACACCATGGAGGAGCTCACCGCTCTCCCCGGCGTGGGCCGGAAAACCGCCAATTTAATCTTGGGGGATGTGTATCACAAGCCCGCAGTCGTGGTGGATACCCACTGCATCCGCCTGAGCAACCGCATGGGCCTGGTAGACAATTTGAAGGACCCGGTCAAAATTGAGAAGGCGCTGCGGGCCATTCTGCCCCCGGAGAAATCCTCCGACTTCTGCCACAGGCTGGTCCACCATGGCCGCGCCGTATGCACAGCGCGCAAGCCTGCGTGCGAAAACTGCTGTGTGGCCCACGTCTGTCAAACCATGGTGGGATAAACTTCCGCCAGCAGTTCCCTGTCCGTCCGGATGCAGAAGGGCTCTATATCCTTTTTGGTGGCCAAATCCTCCATCCAGGCCGCCAGGACTGCGTAATAGTCCCCCTTCTTCTCCCCCAGCTTTCGCTCCAGGGCTGGCAGCGCCTTTTCGTTGAGGGCCCGGAGGGTCAGCGGCTTTTTCTCCGCAGCCCGGACAGCCCCGGCTAAAACGGTGTAGGCCTCTTCCTCCGTCATGGTGCGCGCAAAGTAATAGCGCTCCCCCTCCAGGCCGTAGAGAACCCGCTTGGCGTCAAAATAGCCCAGGGTCATGTTCTCCCGGCTCTGCTCCTTGTCGAAATTTAAAACACTGCCCAGGTTCCTGTTGGGGGCAATGGTGGTAATCTGTACGTCCTTGGGGATTTTGACGCGCTTTTCAATGCCCACGCCGTAAATGCGCAGCACCAGCAGGTCCTTGTATCCCCGGCTGATGAGGGAATGGATGGGCACTACGTCCTGGACGCCGCCGTCTGTAAAGAGCTTGCCGCCCAGCTTCTCATGCTTGAACACGGGAAAATAGGCGCTGGCCAGGAGCATGTCCTGCATTTCCTCCGTAGGGAGGGTTTTCATATCCAAATCCAGCTCTTTGCGGTCCGTGATGGAATAGGTGACGGCATAAAACGCCACGTCGGAGGCCCGGATGGCCTCCCCATCCACCACCTCGGCGATAAAGCGCCGGAGCGGCGTCACATCAATGCCCCCGTCCCGGATGGCATCTACTGCATATTTGGCCAAATCCCGCAGCTCCCCCAGGCTGGCTTTCCCGTCGAAAAGGTGCTTTAACAGGTCATCGTCAACGTCCATCACCTGGGAAAAGGTAATGTTGCTCCAGATTTCCTCTGCCCGGGGCAAATCCCGCATGGCCATCAGCGCGCCGTTCAGGGCCCCCACAGAGGAGCCGGACACCGCGTTGTAGCGCACCCCTGCCTCCTCCAGGGCCTTCCAGGCCCCAATCTGGTAGGCACCCCTGGCGCCGCCGCCCTCCAGGGCAATGGCGTAGGTTTTGCTTGTGTCCAGTTTCAGCTCCATTGTGTCCTCCCGCGGGACATCCCGCTTTTATTCCGCGTGCCTTTTAGGCTATCATACTTCGCCCGCCCTTGTCAATACTTCTCCCCCATCCTGCCCCCACAGCGGTGCGCTCCTTCTCTCGGCGCGCAAGAAATGGAATCAAAAGAAGGCTTTCCGCCTGCAGGGGGACGAGGGCGGTACTTTTCTTGCTCCTGCAAGAAAAGTGCCCAAAAGAACGCCTCCAAAGGGGACCCGGCTGAAAATGCCGGGTCCCCTCTTGACTCCCCAGTCTGGGGAGCGGGGGATGTGCCTTTTTGCCCGTCCAAAAAGGCACGAAAAAGACGCTCAGGGGCGGGTGTTCCGATTCCCCCGCCCCTGAGAACCCCACCCGCAACGGCCAAAGAGGGGGCTGCGGCCCCACTCTTTGGAAACACCCCCGGAGTGGGGTCAACCCACATTGGCGCATTGTGTCATACGCCAAATCCAGGGCCTGGTGGCCCGGCAAATCGGCGCTGGAGACAAATTTTGTTTACCTCCCTCAGCCCCAGCGCAACTGACTGTGACTTATAGGACAATATGAAGTGACCTCACATTTGTAGCAACGTGGATTTACCTGTATA
>CAZRNK010000300.1:0-3358 GCA_964601435.1 uncultured Oscillospiraceae bacterium
GCCGGCCTGGGCAATGCTGCGATTACGCCGGATGCCGTGGGTCCCCTGGCCATGGATTACATTCTGGTCACTCGCCACCTCCGGGCGCAGATGCCGGAGGCCTTCGGGGACTTCCGGCCCGTGGCCGCCCTTCGGCCCGGCGTCCTGGGCACGACGGGCATGGAGAGCGCGGATTTTATTGCGGCCATTGTGCGCGCCCTCTCCCCTGCCTGCCTGCTGGTGGTGGATGCTCTGGCTTCCCGGCAGCTCAATCGCCTCTGTCGGACGATTCAGGTGACGGATACGGGGATTGTGCCCGGCTCCGGTGTAGGCAACCACCGCGCTGGGTTGACGGCGGAGCGCCTGGGCATTCCCGTCATTGCCATCGGCGTTCCCACAGTGGTGAGCGCCGCTACCATTGCGGGGGAGTTGCTGTCGCAACTTGGCCAGGAGCCGCCGGATTTTTCGTCCCTGCAGAGCGAGGAGAGCCTGATAGTCACGCCCCGGGACATTGACAAGAGCGTCCGGGACATGGGCAAGCTCATTGGCTATGGCATAAATCTGGCCCTCCAGCCCCAGCTGACTGTTGCAGACATTGACATGTTTCTGAGCTGAGAGGGATGTTTCACGTGAAACACCGCAATTTCTTCCCCTTTCGCCGCACCTCGCTTTCTAAACAGGAAAAGACAAAATGTTTCACGTGAAACAGAAAAAACGTTGCAAAGGAAAAGAGAAGCTGGTATAATGTCGTGGCAAAGATTGAAACGCAAAATCCGGGAGAAAGACCATGGGAAAGATAATTGCAGTTGTGAACCAAAAGGGCGGTGTAGGGAAAACAACAACCTGCATCAACCTGGCCAGTGTCCTCCACAGCCGGAACAAGGCAGTGCTCACCGTGGACAGCGACCCCCAGGGGAACTGCACCTCCGGCTACGGGCAGCCCAAGGAACAGCGGCCCAATCTCTACGACGTGCTGCTGGGCGGCACGCCTGCGGCATCCGCCGTGGTACACACCCAATATGGAGATTTAATCCCGGCGAACAGGGAGCTCTCCGGCGCCACTGTGGAGCTGGTCGAGGTAGAAAACCGGGAATTTGTGCTGAAAAACGCCCTGGAGCCCCTGCGGAAGCAGTACGATTACATATTCATTGACTGCCCCCCCTCCCTGGAGCTGCTGACACTGAACGCACTGGTGGCGGCGGACAGCGTGCTGATTCCCGTCCAGTGCGAGTACTACGCCCTGGAGGGGCTGACAGATTTGACAAACACCATCCGGATGACCAACAAGCGGCTCAATCCGGATTTGGAAATTGCGGGTATCCTCCTCACTATGTACGACAGCCGGGTGAAGCTCTCAGAGCAGGTGGAGGCGGAAATCCGCAGATACTTCGGCGGCGCAGTGTTCAGCACCTGCATTCCCCGAAACGTGCGCCTCAGCGAGGCACCCAGTCACGGCAAACCCATTATCGCCTATGACCGGATGTCCAAAGGTGCCCGGGCCTACTATAAGGTGGCGGCAGAATTCCTGAAGCGCCAGAAGCTGTTGGAGAAATAAAAAGAGCCAGAAGGAGAGAAAATGGCGGAAAAAAATACGAAACGCGGGCTGGGCACCGGCCTCAGCGCCCTCTTTGGGGATGACAGCGTCAGCGCCGGCGAGGGAAAGGTGCTGACGCTGCCCATCAGCAAGGTGGAGCCCCGGGAGGGACAGCCCCGGAAGCACTTTGATGATGCGGCCCTGGCAGAGCTGGCGGAGTCCCTCCGGCAATACGGCCTGATTCAGCCCATTACGGTCCGGAAGCTGCCCAGCGGGTATTACCAGATTATCGCCGGCGAGCGCCGGTGGCGAGCCGCCCGGCTGGCCGGGCTCCAGGAAGTGCCCGTCCGAGTGCTGGAAGCCGATGACAAGCGGACTATGGAGCTGGCCCTGGTGGAAAACCTCCAGCGGGAGGATTTAAACCCCATTGAGGAGGCCCGGGGCTACCAGACCCTTTTGCAGGAATACGGCATGACCCAGGAGGAAGCCGCCCTCTGCGTAGGGCGCTCCCGGCCCGCTGTGGCCAACGCCCTGCGGCTGCTGTCCCTGAGCCCCGGCGTGCTGGAGATGGTGGAAAATCAGACCCTCTCCGCCGGTCATGGCCGGGCGCTGCTGGCGGTGGAGGATGCCGCCCTCCAGCTGGAGGCGGCCAAGAAAGTCGTGGCCGAGGGCCTCAGCGTCCGGCAGACAGAGACGCTGGCCGCCCGGCTGGCCAAGGAGGCCCAACGGCCGGCCCCGGAGCCGGCGGCGCCCCAGGGCATCCAGGTGGACTACCTGGAGGAGGTCCGCAAGCAGCTGGAGCGCGCCCTGGCCCGAAAGGTGACCATCAAAGAGGGCCGCAAGCGGGGCAAAATTGAACTGGAATACTATGACGCGGACGACCGGGAGGCCCTGATTCAGTGCCTGACCCAGATGGGGAGCCGGATGCCCCGCGTCCATTCAAGGGAAGAGGAGAATGCATAAGCCATGATTGACATCAAACTGATTCGGGAGAATCCGGAGCGGGTACGGGAAAATATACGCAAGAAATTCCAGGAGGAGAAGCTGCCTCTGGTGGATAAGGTGCTGGCCCTGGACGCAGAAAACCGGGCCGCCATTACCGAGGCCAGCGAACTGCGGGCCCAGCGCAACACCCTCTCCAAGCAAATCGGCGGCCTGATGGCCAAAGCCAAAAAAGACCCCGCCTTTTTGGCAGAGGCAGAGGCTGTCAAGGCGCAGGTAAAGGCCAGTGCCCAGCGTTTGGACGAGTTGGAGGCCAAGGAGACGGAACTGGCAGCCCAGATTCAGGAAATTATGATGGTGATTCCCAACATTATCGACGACAGCGTCCCCGTTGGGCCGGACGACAGCTGCAATGTTGAGCTTCAGCGCTTCGGCGAGCCGGTGGTGCCCGACTTCCCGGTGCCCTACCACACCGAGATTATGGAGCGCTTTGGCGGCATTGATTTGGACAGCGCTGGCCGGCTGGCCGGGCACGGCTTCTACTATTTAATGGGAGATATTGCCAGACTCCACAGCGCCGTCACCGCATACGCCCGGGATTTCATGATTGACAAGGGCTTTACCTACTGCATCCCCCCCTTTATGATTCGCTCCAACGTGGTCACCGGCGTCATGTCCTTCGCGGAGATGGACGCCATGATGTACAAGATTGAAGGGGAGGACCTCTATCTCATCGGCACCAGCGAGCACTCCATGATTGGCAAATTCATTGACCAGATTTTGCCAGAAGAGAGCCTGCCGCAGACCCTCACCAGCTACAGCCCCTGCTTCCGGAAGGAGAAGGGGGCCCACGGCATCGAGGAGCGGGGCATCTACCGCATCCACCAGTTTGAAAAGCAGGAG
>CAZRNK010000301.1:0-3349 GCA_964601435.1 uncultured Oscillospiraceae bacterium
CGTGTTCAGCGAAACCGGCGTTCCCATGATTGCCGACGCCCCGGTGACAATGGTGTGCAGCGTGGAGGACATCTATGCGACGAAGGGCTTTGAGAGCTTCATCTGCACCATCGACGCCACCTACGCCGACGAGGGGGTCCTGGACGAGGCCGGGAAACTCAATTACCGTGTCCTGAAGCCGGTGCTCTTCGAGATGCCCACTTATGAATATCTGAAAACCGGCGATGTCCTGGCAAAGTGCATGTCCTTCGGACGGGAAGCAAAGAAATAATCCATATTTTGGGGAGGATACACCATGGAGTATACCAAATTAGGCAATTCAGATTTGACAGTCTCCCGCATCTGCATGGGGTGCATGGGCTTTGGCGACGCCCAAAACGGCCAGCACAGCTGGACCCTGGACGAGGCACACTCCCGGGAGATTATCCAGCGGGGCCTGGAGCTGGGGGTAAACTTTTTCGACACTGCCATCGGCTACCAGAGCGGCACCAGCGAGCAGTATGTGGGCCGGGCCATCCGGGACTTCGCCCGCCGGGAGGACGTAGTGGTGGCCACCAAGTTCCTGCCCCGGACGCCAGAGGAGATTGCCGCCGGCATCTCCGGCCAGCAGCACATTGAAAACATGCTCAACACCAGCCTGAAAAACCTGGGGCTGGACTATGTAGACTTGTACATCTACCACATGTGGGACTATGCCACACCGCTCTATGACATCATGGACGGGCTCAACCGCATCGTAGCGGCCGGGAAAGCCCGGTATATCGGCATCTCCAACTGCTTTGCCTACCAGCTGGCCAAGGCAAACGCCCTGGCGGAAAAGGAAGGCTTTGCCAAATTTGTCTCCGTCCAGGGCCACTACAACCTGATTTTCCGGGAAGAGGAGCGGGAGATGGCCAAGCTCTGCGCCGAGGACAACATTGCCATGACCCCCTACAGCTCCCTCGCCGGCGGCCGGCTCTCCAAACACCCCGGTGAAACCTCCAAGCGGCTGGAGGAGGACAGCTATGCCCGCCTCAAGTACGACGCCACGGCGGCCCAGGACGGGGTCATCATCAGCCGGGTGGCGGAGATTGCGGACAGGCGGGGCGTCTCCATGACGGAGGTCTCCCTGGCGTGGCTGCTGACAAAGGTAACGGCCCCGGTGGTGGGCGCCACCAAGCTCCATCATATCGAAGGGGCGGCAAAAGCTGTGGCGCTCACACTGACACCGGAAGAGATTGCCTATCTGGAGGAGCCCTATGTGCCCCACGCCCTGGTGGGCGTCATGGCCCAGAACACCCCGGCCGCCGCCCAGGAACCGCATGTATGGTCCACCGGCAGCCAGGAAATTCAGCAGGCATAGTTTTCATCCAAATCCATAACAGAAAAACGGTGGGAGCAGTCTGAATCAGACCGCTCCCACCGTTTTTTCGTCATGTTTACCGCTGAATCTCAGCACTGCCATGCGCTTGCTGGTTTTGCCCAGCTTTTCCGACCAAAAGATTTACATATTCTTATACTGAATTCCCCACGCTTCCATAGCCGCAATAACAGGCCGCATGCTCTCCCCCAGTTCGCTCAGGGCATACTCCACACGGGGCGGCACCTCAGGGTAGACCGTCCGGGTAATCAGGCCGTCTGCCTCCATGGAGCGGAGGCTTTCGGTCAGCACCTTCTGGCTGATACCTTCCAAATCCTTTTTCAGCTCATTAAAGCGCCAGGGCCGCGCCAGCAGATTGCGCAAAATCAGCAGCTTCCACTTGCTCCCAATCAATTGCACCGTGGTTGCCACCGGGCAGTCTGGCATCTCCTCCTTCGTCAGCATGGTATCACCTCACCTGAAAGTTTCCATTTGAATATAACATCACAAGTATAGTGCAAGTCACCTGCCACCGCAAGGGGTTACAAAAAAGTGCCTCGGTAATAGATTTGTGCGTACTTCTCTCTCCCCGGCGCCTGCGCTACAATACATTTGCCGGGAAAACCCCGACAACAAAAAATGGAGGTATGAGAAATGGCACTGAAGAATCTGTTTGGATGGAGCGAAAAATCCGCCTCCGCTCCGGCCGCTTCCTGCGGAACGGCCTGCGGAGCTGATGACAAGCCGGAGGAAAAGCCCTCCGCCTGCGGCAGCGCCTGCGGCGCCGGGGATAAGTAAATCCCCCTTCCCGGCGGGCATTTTAAAGGACGAAAATGCCACTTTGCTCAAAAATCCTTGATTTTCAAGGATTTTTGACGGCGGCTGATTCCATTCGAGGTGGGCCTTGCCCCCTCGAGCTCCCCCGCTGTATGCTGAAATTCCCTTCAGTAAATAGGTTTTTCGACAACCTGTCCCGGCGGGCACACCTATCCACCCGAAAAGGTTTTACCTTCTCAATACTGGAATAAACGAGGCGGACACCATGAATCCCTATTTCTCCTTTCAGTGGCATATCACCGATGACTGCGACCAGCGCTGCAAGCACTGCTACATTTTCTCGGAAAATACCTGCAAAGAGCCAGATGCCATGGACTTCCAGCAGCTGCAGGATACCTTCTATAACTGCCTGGACTTCTGCCAGGTATACCAGCGCAGCCCCTATTTCTACATCACCGGCGGCGACCCCATCCTCCACCCGGACTTCTGGCGTCTTCTGTCGCTGCTCTCTGCCCACAGCACCCCCTTTACTATTCTTGGCAACCCCTTCCATCTCACGGATGCGGTCTGCCGCCGTCTGAAGGCCTTGGGCTGCGAGAAGTACCAACTCTCCCTGGACGGCCTGCAAGAAACCCACGACTGGTTCCGCAAGCCGGGCAGCTTCAAGACCACGCTGGAGAAAATTGGCTGCATCAACCGCGCCGGCATCCGGAGCGTGGTTATGACCACCGTTTCCGGTGCCAATATTGACCAGGTGCCGGGCATCATCGACGCCGTTGTAAAGGCCCGGGCCGGCGTCTACGCCTTTGCCCGCTACTGCCCCACCAGCGCAGAAAAGGACGTTGGCATCTCTCCCCAGCGCTATCGGGCCCTTCTGGCCGAGTGCGACCAGAAATTCAAGGCCTATGAAGCGGCCGGCTGCAAAACCTATTTCAACAAAAAAGACCACCTGTGGACGCTGTATGAATATGAAACCGGCGCTTTTCAGCTCCCGGAAGGGGCAGAACCCGGGATGATTTACAGTGGGTGCAACTGCGGCAACTGCCACCTGACCATCCTGCCCACCGGAGACGTATATGCCTGCCGCCGGGTACTGAGCAGCCGGGTGGGCAACGCATTGGAGGACCGGCTGGCCGATTTGTGGGTCTGCCAGATGGAAAGCTACCGGGACTATGAAAAATTTGAAAAGTGCGCGAAGTGCGAGCTGCTGGCCTACTGCAGGGGCTGTCCGGC
>CAZRNK010000302.1:0-3345 GCA_964601435.1 uncultured Oscillospiraceae bacterium
TGCAGCAGCCCGCTGACGGAGGATATCCGGAGAAAGATTTCCCTGTTTTGCAATGTCTCCCCCGACTGCGTCATTCAGAATATGACGGCGGAATCTCTCTACGAAGTCCCTCTGATGCTGGCCCGGGAGGGGCTGGACGAGGTGGTGTGCCGGAAGCTGCGGCTCTATACGCCCCAGCCGGATTTGTCGGAGTGGTGCGCCATGGTGGACCGGGAGAAGAACCTCCACGGCGCGGTGACCATTGCGCTGGTGGGGAAGTATACCCAGCTCCACGACGCCTATCTCAGTGTGGTGGAGGCCCTGCACCACGCAGGCATTGCCAACGACGCCGCGGTGAACATCAAGTGGGTGGACTCAGAATGCCTCACAGACGAAAACGTCGCGGAGTATTTGAGCGATGTAAGCGGCATCCTGGTGCCCGGCGGCTTTGGTGACCGGGGAATTGAGGGGATGATTTCCGCGATACAATATGCCCGGGAACAGCGCGTGCCCTATTTTGGCATTTGCCTGGGGATGCAGATGGCGGTGGTAGAATTTGCCCGGCATGTGGCAGGATTGGAGGGGGCCCACTCCATGGAATTTCCCGACGACTGCCGCCATGCGGTGATTGATTTGATGCCCGACCAGGTGGGCGTGGTGGCCAAGGGCGGGACCATGCGCCTGGGCAAGTTCCCCTGCGTCCTGACCCCGGGCAGCCGCGCAGCGGAGCTCTATGGCGCGGAGGAGATTTCCGAGCGCCACCGCCACCGCTATGAGTTCAGCAACCAGTACCGGGAGCTCCTGACGGAGAAGGGACTGCGCCTGGCGGGGCTGTCCCCGGACGGCCGCCTGGTGGAGATTGTGGAGCTGCCGGACCATCCCTGGTTTGTGGGGGTGCAGTTCCATCCGGAGTTTAAGAGCCGGCCCAACCGGCCCCATCCCCTGTTCCGGGGATTTGTGGAGGCCAGCCTGGCGCGGGCGGCAGAAGCAAACTGAAATATGGCGGGGGCCGGGGATGGCGCAGGATGGCGCCCGGCCCCCGTCTTTTTCCCAGGGCGAGGGGAAAACCTCTTTACATTTTTTCTTTTTTTTCATATAATGGAATGACTTATCGCAGAGAGAAAGGAGGATTACGGGCTTTCGCCCGTCAGAAGCGCCAGCGCCCGCCGGCCCGGAGCGGCGGCGGGACGACGAGGAGAAGGGTTATCGAATGTTTCGGCGGATGCCCTTCCGCGGGGCCCCGGACACGTGACGCAGCTTACAAATATACAGGCAACTGTAAAACAAAAGGGCTGCGGCCGGGGCAGGAGAACAAATGGCTGCGAGTTTGTCCCTCCAATGAAGAATGAGGAGGAACAAAAAACATGTGCGGAATTGTTGGATATACCGGTACCATGCAGGCGGCGCCTGTCCTTCTGGAGGGCCTGGAGCGGCTGGAGTACCGGGGGTATGACTCTGCGGGTATTGCCGTCAGCGATGCCGGCCGGCTTCAGGTGGTTAAGACCAAAGGGCGGCTCAGCGTCCTGCGGGAAAAGACCCACGACGGGGCGGATGTGCCCGGCACTGTAGGGATTGGACACACCCGCTGGGCCACCCATGGGAAGCCCTCAGATGAAAATTCTCACCCCCATGTGAGTGAGAACGGCAAAGTGGCCCTGGTGCACAACGGGATTATTGAAAACTATATGGAAATCCGGGAGTTCCTGGAGGGGAAGGGGGTCCGCTTCGCCTCCGAGACGGACAGCGAGGTGGTGGCCCAGCTTCTGGAGTACTACTACCAGGAGGACGGGGACATTGTTTCCGCCGTGTACCGGGTGCTCCACCGGATTGAAGGGGCCTATGCCTTTGGCATTGTGTGCAGTGACTGCCCGGACGAGATTATTGCCGCCCGGAAGGATGCACCGCTGCTGGTGGGCTTCGGGGAAGAGGGGAACTTCATTGCCTCCGACGTGACGGCCCTTATCAAATACACCCGGGACGTGGTGTATATGGAGGACGAGGAAGTGGCCTTCCTGCGCCCGGACGGCGTCCGCTTCAGCAACGTCCTGGGCGAGCCCCTGGAGAAGGAGCACCACCATGTGGACTGGGACATCTCCGATGCGGAGAAGGGGGGCTATGCCCACTTCATGTTCAAGGAGATTATGGAGCAGCCCGAAGCAGTGCGCCGGACCATCCAGCCCCGCATCCATAACGGGGAGGTTGTGCTGGAGGGCCTGCACCTGACAGCGCAGCAGATTCAGGCCATAGACAAAATCTATATTGTGGCCTGCGGCTCCAGCTATCACGTAGGCATGGTAGGCAAATATGTATTGGAGCGGCTCCTGCGCCGGAGTGTGGAGGTGTCCCTGGCCTCGGAGTTCCGGTATATGGACCCCATTGTGACGGAAAAAACCCTGGTCATTGTTATCAGCCAGTCCGGGGAGACCCTGGACACCATGGCCGCCCTCCGGGAGGCCAAGAGCCGGGGGGCCCACGTCCTCTCCATTGTCAATGTGGTGGGCAGTTCCATCGCCCGGGAGTCGGACGATGTGCTCTATACCTGGGCCGGGCCGGAGATTGCAGTGGCCACGACGAAGGCCTATTCCACCCAGCTGGCGCTGCTGGATTTGGTGGCGCTGTATTTCGGGCGTGTCCTGGGGACACTGCCGGAGGCGGAATATCAGGCTATTTTGACAGACCTCCAGTCCATTCCGGAGAAGATGGAGACAATCCTCGCCCACGAGGAGGAAATCCAGTATTACGCCTCGCTGTACTTTAACCACGACAGTATCTTCTTTATTGGCCGGAACTTGGACTATGCCATGGGCCTGGAGGGCTCTTTGAAGCTGAAAGAAATCTCGTACATACATTCCGAGGCCTATGCCTCCGGTGAGCTGAAACACGGCACCATCAGCCTGATTGTGCCGGGGACGCTTGTAGTGGCCCTGGGCACCTATGGGGCGCTGTTTGACAAGGCCATGAGCAATGTGGTGGAGGTAAAGGCCCGGGGGGCTGCTGTCCTGGCGCTGACCACTCAGTCCCACCGGGAGGAGATGGCCAAGACGGCGGATGAGCTGATTGTCATCCCGGACATCCATCCGGCCCTGCTGCCCTCCCTGGGGGTTGTGCCGCTGCAGCTGTTTGCCTACTATATGGCCCTGCAGCGGGGCTGCGATATTGATAAGCCCCGGAACCTGGCCAAAAGCGTCACAGTGGAATAGCAAATGGGCGCCTTTCTTGCCGCTGCAAGAAAAGGAAACCAAAAGAAATTTCTCCCCTTGCGAGGGGCCGGGGGTGTTCCTTTTCTTTCAGCAGCGAAAGAAAAGGAACTAAAAGAAGCGCCGCCAAAGGGGCCCGGCTACCAATGCCGGGCCCCTCTGGACACCC
>CAZRNK010000303.1:0-3334 GCA_964601435.1 uncultured Oscillospiraceae bacterium
AGGAAGAGATATACCGGGAGAAGGTACGGGAGTTCGGCCCGTTCCGGGACTTCACCCTGACGCAGGAGGAAGCCAGATCCTTTCGGGTGGCCTGGTCCATGATCGGGACGGGCTGGCCCACCGAGCAGGTGGACTACGCCCCAGACGGTGAGCGAGTGGTCATCCGGGCCTACTACGGCTCCAGCACCTACAACACCAGGCAGATGTCCCGGTTGATAGACAGCATTGTGGAGGACTGCAAGACGGTCGGGATTGAGACGTTGACGCCGGACAAGCTGGCGCTCCTAAAGGATGGGTGGAAACGTGCATCGGATGACTAAGGCAACGGCGATTCCAGCAAGGGTGAAGGCCGCTGTGTGGAAACGGGATTATGGGCGCTGCGTCCTGTGCGGGTCTATCAACGCCGGTCCCCACTGTCACTACATACGGCGCTCCCTGGGAGGTCTTGGAATAGAGGAAAACATCTGGACCGGGTGCGACGCCTGCCACAGGGAGTTTGACAGCGAGGCCAGAAGTGGGCCACTTCACGAAAAGGTGAGAGGCTATCTCAAAGGATGGTATCCCGCATGGGACGAAGGAAAACTACTTTACAGGAAATATGAATTTTAGGAGGAAATTATGGAGCAGCTGTTGGTGACCAGAAAAGAAGCGGCGGACGCTTTGAGGATCAGCGTGGACACGCTGGACGTTCTGCGGCAGGAAGGGAAGCTGAAGGGCCTGAATATTGGGGCAAGGGTCTATTTCAGTCCCGACGAACTGCGGGCCTTTATCACAAAGGACGGTGATTTGTCGTGCTGAACCACATTGACGTGATGGGGCGGCTCACCCGCCACCCGCAGTTGAGACACACCCAGGGGGGCAAGGCGGTGGCCAGTTTTACCCTTGCTGTGGATCGTGACTTCTCTGGAGAGCGCAAGGAGACGGACTTTATCGACATCGTTGCATGGGGAAAGACTGGAGAACTGGCGTCAAACTATCTGGATAAAGGAAGCCTTGCGGCGGTATCCGGTCGTTTGCAAATCCGGGACTGGACAGACAAAGACGGCAACAAACGGAAATCCGCCGAAGTGGTGGCCGAGCGCGTCTACTTCGGTGATACCAGGCGTCCGGAGCGGGATGAGCCGGATTATGTGCCATCACAGGCGGATTACACGGAACTGGAGGACGATGATGACGAGTTGCCTTTCTGACGGGGTGCTGACATGGCGTTTGATTATATACAACTTTGGGATAGGTACAAGGAATTGTTTGAGCCGCTGGATGACGCCGAGGTTGGCCGTTTGATTCGGTGCATGATGGAATACAAAAACGGCGGAGACCCACATCCGGAGGGAAATGAGCGTTTTGTGTGGCCGTCCATCCGAAGGGACATAGATCAATCCAGAGCGGCCTATGAGAGTGAATGCGACCGGCAGCGGAAAAACGGGGCAAAGGGGGGCCGCCCTCCGAAAGAAGAAAAACCCAAAAAACCCAGTGGTTTTTCTGAAAACCCAAAAAACCCAGTGGTTTTTTCAGAAACCCAAAAAACCCAAAACAATACAAAACAAAGCAATACAAAACAAAGCAAAACAAAGCAAGGTATTATCTCTCCTAACGGAGAGAGTATAGCGCCTGACGGTGCCGCGCCCACTGGTGGAGCCAAGAAATCCTTTGGTTCCTTTGGCTGGGTCAAACTTACCGACAGCGATTATAACCGCCTCTTAAATGACCTTGGAGAGGCCGAGGCCAAGCGGTGCATTGCATACGTCGATGAGCAAGCGCAATCTACCGGCAATAAAAACCAATGGCGGGACTGGAACCTGGTGGTGCGACGATGTCACCGGGATGGGTGGGGTATGCCCACGAAACAGGGCAAGGCATCTGCCCGCGCCCCAAGTCCAGGCGGCGACCGCAGGGCCAGCGGCCTGAAAAAAGACATGGACTGGCTGGACGACTTCCTGTCGAAGCAAGGAGGGCAAGATGGGGAAACTGATTGAATACGACTGCCTGACCGAGGTGATGGAGGCTTGCCCGCTCCGGGCGATCACAGGCTGCGAGGGGCATTTTTACAACCTGTACAGCGCCTGCGGAAGCCGAAACAAAAGAGCCAATACAGTGCGGGCTGGAGAGGAGGCGGCGCGGTATGGCGTCGGTACACAGGCTGGTGATACCGGGGACGCTTCCGGGGCTGAATGAGTACATCGCGGCGGAGCGCGGGAACAGGTACAAGGGCGCGAAGATGAAGCGGCAGTCGCAGCAGATCGTGATTCTGTGCGCCAGGAAGCAGCTGCGCGGATTCAAGCCGCAAAACCCTGTCGTGATGAGATACCGATGGTACGAGCGCAACAGGAGGCGGGACAAGGACAACATCTCGTCCTACGGAAGAAAGGTCATCCAGGACGGGCTTGTGGCCGCCGGCGTCATCAAAAACGACGGCTGGAACGAAATAGACCGGTTCTCGGACGAATTCTTTGTGGATCCCGAGCGCCTGAGAATTGAAGTTGAGATCGAGGAAGTGAAAACATGATAACCAATGACCCTTATCGCATGAAAGGCCATGTGATCCGCCCTGGACGACTGGAAGACACACCGATGCAGGAGTGCGGCACGATGCAGAATGACCCGCCTGAGTTTGTCGCAGCGTGTTTGTCGTGTCCTCTCGGAAAGTGCATGAATGATTCTGTCATGTGCCCGCTGAATGGGATAACTCGGAACAGGTTGACCAAATCCGGGAAGCCGGACAAGCGGATGGCAAAGCGGCAGGCTTACATGGAATCGCTGGACAAGATGTGCCGGATGATACGCAACGGCGGGACGCCCAATTGGATATGCCGGGAACTTGGGATCACCAGGGAGACCTTTTACCGCCGAAGAGCGGAACTGGTCCGGATGGGGCGGCTGGCGTGAGCGGCGAAGGGGCTGAAGGATGCGGGGGTGCTGTCAATGGTAGTTATATTTAAGGCGGGAAAGGAGACCCGGTAATGGGAAAACGGAGCAAGTACATACCACCTGAAAAAATGACAGAACAGCAAATCCGGGAGGAACTTGAAAAATCGTATTCCAGATGGGAAGAAATAGCAAGGGAAGGATGCGCAGACCCGTTTTGGGAGGATGGGGTGAACATGAACCTTGTCAGGAATCACATCATCTACTGGTACAGGCTTCTGGCGGATAAATTGGACTGTGTGCAGTTGTCCCTGTTTGATGGTGGCATGGATTTATCAAACGAGCGGCCAATCCCGCCAAAAGTGCCGAATGATTACATGGTGCCAAACGGGAAGTATGTAAACCGATTACCGCACAGAAAGCCTGCAAATAAAAAGTCAAGCCCCTAAAGGAACTTGACAGAAGAAAA
>CAZRNK010000304.1:0-3304 GCA_964601435.1 uncultured Oscillospiraceae bacterium
CACTTGAGGAAATAGGCCATGTTGTGCCCGAGAATTTCCATGATTTGAATTCCTTCCAAATCCCTGCGAACTTCCTCCGGTGTAGTGCCGTGAACCATATTCCAATAGCGGGATGTAATAATGGGCATCTGCATCAGGCCAAAGTACTTATTTGCCTGGTCCCAGGCGGCGGTGGTGCCCGCACGCCTGGCAGAGAACACTGCCGCCGCTGGTTTCAAATAAAACCGGCCGCCAGCTCCATTCAAATCTGCATAAAAAGCCCTGTCCAGAAAAGAAGTCAGGGCGCCGCTGGCTCCGGCCCAATGGACAGGAGAGCCAAAAACAAAACCATTGTAGTCGCCGGCAATATTCAGAAATTCATTGACGTTGTCCTGAAAAATACACCGGTTGAGCTGGGTACATTTGTGGCAGGCAATGCACCCAGAGACAGGCTTTGTCCCAATCCAAAATACATCTGTGCCAAT
This sequence comes from uncultured Oscillospiraceae bacterium, assembly GCA_964601435.1. Lineage (GTDB taxonomy): Bacteria > Bacillota > Clostridia > Oscillospirales > Oscillospiraceae > CAZRNK01. The sequence goes on from CAZRNK010000304.1 coordinate 465, forward strand.
ACCGTTTTGATTGAGTGCCTCGGACACGGCGCACAGCGCCGTATACGTACAGCCCTCCCGGTGGGGACTGCCGTTTACCAATAATACTTTCATGTAGCTGCCTCCCTCATTTATGATGGGACAGAATCCACTGGAGAATCGACGTGTCCTCAAAGAGGACATTGCCGCCGCCATGATAGTTTCCATAGATACCCCGCTCATGAAAATAGGCATCGTCGGGAATCTCCAGGCGCAGTACTTCGTCAATTTCTGCCTGACTCCAGCCCAAATCAGCATAGGCCTCATACAGGCCGCCGTAGGTATCCCGGGCCTGTTGGGAGCCGTAATATTCGTCGTTCTCCGCAATGAAGATGTACACCGCTACCTCCGCCTCCGCCACGGGGGCATAATCCCCGTCCCATTGGGATGCACCGTGAAGATATGCGGCGTACAAATCCGGCCGCATGGATACGGCCCGGGACATGGTCTCGCCTCCGGCGGAGTAGCCGGCAGCATACACCCGGCTTGCATCGACTGCGAAGTTTTCCAGGAAATACTCCGTAAGGGCAATGGCCTGCCGGGCGGAGGTCTCCCCCCAGTCCGTAAGCTGCGCAGAAACCACTATCAAGGCCTCCTCCAGCTCTGTCCATACCTGGAAGCCGCGCCAGTCTAGATTGCGCCCCGAGGAGCTCTCTCCAAACCACATCCTGTCATAGCCGGGCATGACCACCACAAGGGGGTAACTGTCTGATGGGTTATACCCTTCCGGCAAATTGTAGCTGTAATGGATTTCCCCCTCCGGGCTATCCAGGACTTGTTCTGCAATCGGGCCTGTTGCCATTTCGGGAGCCGGCGTCTCCTCCGGCAGTACAACTGCAGGCGCCTCGCTGGCGGGTACAGACGTTGCATCCGGTATCCTCGACGCCGCTTCTGCATCCTCGGCCAAAGAGGCCACTCCCCAGCTGCATCCGCACAGCAGCAGGAAAAGCAGCGCTTCGCACAACGTAAGGTACAGCCAATTTCTTCTTTTCAAATTTTGGTACCCTCCTTCCCCAGCACGCCAAAAGAAAGAAGCGGAGGCCAGTTGTTGCCGCACCTCCGCTCCGAAAAAACCTTTACCGGGGAACATAACGCAGCCAAAGACCGTCGCAGTCTATAGGCTCTGCAGCCTTCAGGTGAAAGGCCGCCGGCGCACCCGCAGGCAGGAATGGCGCCTGGTGGAAAATAGACACTGCCTGTGGATTCCCGTCTGCAACCGGCGCAACAACCAGGCTCAATTCATCAATCAAACCGGCCTCGAGAAAGGACCAGTTGACTGTCCCGCCTCCGGCCAGCATCAGACGCGCAATGCCAAAGCGCTCCTTCAGTTTTTTTAGTAGCAGGGCACAGTTTATGTTCTCTTCCCCAGCAAAAAGGTAAGAGATTCCAAATTGGTGCAAATAGTCCAGATAAGCGGGATGCACCTGATTCGTCAACACTTCAATTACATGGGACGCCGGCCGTCCGGGCCGGGTAATTGTGCTGCCTGTCAAGCCCAGCTCCCCTTTTGCATCAATGGAAACGATATAGGATTCCTCTGTGTGCGGCGCTATATAGTCCTCCCAGGCGTACCGGCCGCTTGCCGCCGGCAAATCCGGAGCCAGACCGGCGCTGTACCCACCGGCCATTGTGGTCGTCCCGTACAGGGTCGCCTGACACCTGTAAAAGGACCGAAGTCGATTGTAGGCCGCCAGGGACGGCCCGGTCTCCGGCAAGAATTCTCCGTCAATCTTTCCGTCCAGCGAGGCGAGCATGTGGCATACTACAAAGGGCCGCTCCATTTTACATGCTTCCACACTTCACCTACTTTCGTGCTGCACCGTCGGAAAAGGCGTTGCCCACCTTTTCCCCCAACTTTCGATAGACATTGTGCGCCGGGGCGCAGTTTCCTCCTTGTGCACCCGCCAACTGAGCACGCTTTCCTGTTTTTACTTCTGTTCATCCACGGGCGGGACCATCTTCACATACTGCGCCAGCAGCGCAGGGGGTGCTGGTGTAATACCGCTTCTGACAATCCATGGCGGCAATCTCGGCCATCTCATCATCCGTCAGGGCAAAGTCAAAGAGGTCAAAATTGGCCTTGATATGCTCCGGATTTTTAGAGCCGGGGATGACAATGACGCCGTTCTGGATATGCCAGCGCAGGATAACCTGGGCATTGCTCTTGCCATATTTCTCTGCCAGGCGGGTAAAGAGGGGCTCTTCAATCAACGCTCTGTCCCCATGGCCCAGGGGATACCAGGCCTGAATGACCATGTCCTCGCTCTCCAGGAAAGCTTTCAGTTTCTTTTCCTGAGAATAAGGGTGTACCTCGGTCTGCAAAACCGCAGGCTTTACCTCGCACACAGACAAAATTTCCCGAATCTGTTCCTCGGAGAAATTGGACAGTCCAATAGCCTTTACCTTCCCCGCCTTATATGCCTGCTCCATGAGCCTGTACCCGGCGATGTAGTTGCCTGCCGGCTGGTGGATTAAAAGCAAATCGATATAGTCCGTATCTAGGCGCTCCAGGGTCTTTTCCACCGCATCCGGTTGCTCATAGAAGGAGGGCCACAGCTTTGTCTCCAGAAAGATTTCCGCCCGGGGTACGCCGGAGCGCTTCATCGCCCGGCCCACGGCCTTTTCATTGACATAGGCGTTGGCCGTATCAATGAGCCGGTAGCCCGTCTCCAGCGCGCTGAGGACAGAGGCCTCCGCCTCGTCCGGGGTGAGCAGGAAGGTTCCGATACCCGCCATTGGCATCTTTACGCCGTTGTTTAAAGTTACATATTCCATAAAGCAGCATCCTTTCTTGAAATTTGTTTACGATTTTTCTATATCTT
>CAZRNK010000305.1:0-3280 GCA_964601435.1 uncultured Oscillospiraceae bacterium
TGGTGCGGGGGCCGGAGGCGACCACGAACTCCATCACCTCGTCGCAGCCCAGCTCGTAGAGCTTCTTCATGCCGGCACCCATGATTTCGCACTCGGAGACGCCGGGCTTGATGGCGTTTTTGATTTCTACGAATGCGGCCTCGGCAATGGCGCACATCTCACGGATGCAGTTGATTTCGTCCTCATTTTTGATTTTGCGGGCCTCGAACATGCACTCCTTGGCGTCAATATATTTGTGGAAGCCCCGGTTTTCCAGCGCCTTGCACATAATGAGCTCGTTGGATGAGCCGTCGATGCCGATGACCTCGTCCTCCAGGCCGTGTTCCCGGATAATGGCCTCGATTTTGTCCATATAGGGGTCCCAGGCCTCGGGGGTGAAGAGGAGCTTGGGAATGCCCATCTGGGGGTAAATCTTCCCTTTCATCCAGGGCATCTCCGCCTTCAGGCTGTCCACAGAAAAGGAAAAGAGGTGGGGGTCGCCGTTGCGCGGCAGCACCACGAAGCAGCCCTCCGGCCATTTTACAGCGGGGGGCACATAGGAGCCGGTGATGTAGCGGATGTCCCAGGCCTCAAAGCTAATCAGGGTTCCGATTCCGAATTTTTTCATCATTTCGCGGGTGCGGTTCAGGCGGTATTCCCGCATGCGGGGATAGTCGATGCCGGTGTAGCGGTCACTAGCGAGTCTGGTAGGCATAATGTATACTCCTTTGCAATAGATTCCGGTCATATGGCGGCGCCTCTCTGGCGGAGCATTGCACACGGATTTTGCACTATTATAAAAAGAAGCCTGCCGAAACCACATCGTGATGCGGACACAAAAAATTTTTTTAATTTGGAACTTTACCACATCGACTTGGACTGGAAACCTCGTTATGATGCTGAAAGGACGTAGACCGGCAGATAAACATCCAGAAGGAGACCGAGCACTATGATGAAACGGATTTGGAAGGACGCCGTAATCGTATCGGCCGTCCGCACACCGGTGACAAAGGCGAAAGGGGCCCTGGCGCCCCTGCGGGCGGAGCAGCTGGGCGCCGCTGCGGTGAAGGCTGCGGTGGAGCGGGCGGGCATTGCGCCGGCCGAAATCGACCAGGCCATTGTGACCAATGTAAATAATCTGGATTTGCGCGCCCCGGGCAAATACATCACCCTGGATTTGGGCTATCCAATTGACATCGTATCCTATAATATTGAGCATGGCTGCGCCTCCTCCCTGACGGCGGCGGCGCTGAGCGCCATGCTCATTGAAACCGGCAGCATCCGGGCGGCCATAGCCGGCGGGGTGGAGCATTCCTCCACGGCGGTGTATCTGATGGACCGGCCCACCAGCGCCTACAGTATGGTGCCGCCCCAGTGGTGCACCATTAAGACCACGCCGGCGGCGTATGAGAACCTAAACATGGGAGAAACCGCCGAGCGGATTGCGGTGCATTTTTCCATCAGCAGGGCGGACTGCGATGCATTCGCCCTGCTGAGCCACCAACGGGCAGCGGCGGCCTGGGAAAACCATGTTTTCGACGAGCAGATTGTCCCCATAACGGTGCCGGTCCGGAAGGGGGAGCCGGTCCGGATTGTACAAGACAATATCTTCCGGCCCGACTGCTCGCTGGAGCAGCTTTCCCGCCTGCGGCCCTCCTTCCGCCCCGACGGCATTGTCACCGCGGGAAACAGCTCGCCCTATTGCGACGGAAGCGCGGCGCTGGTGCTGGCGGAGCGGGGCCTTGCCGAGGCGGACGGACTGCCGGTTCTGGCCCGAATTGCCGGCTATGCGACAGTCGGCGTGGAGCCCCAGATTATGGGCATTGGCCCCGCCCGGGCCGTGGAAAAGCTGCTCCGGCAGACGGGGATGTCCCTCGCCGACATCGACTTGATTGAGCTCAATGAGGCCTTTGCCTCCCAGGCGCTGGCCTGCGTGCGCACATTGGGGCTGGATATGGACAAGGTGAATGTAAACGGCGGGGCCATCGCCCTGGGGCACCCCTTTGCCGCCACTGGCGCCATTTTGATGACCAAAATGATTTATGAGCTGAAACGGCGGGACAAGCAGTTTGGCATTGAGTGCTTCTGCATCGGCGGCGGGCAGGGGGCTGCGATGCTGCTCGAGCGGCTTTGAATGGGAGAGAGGAATATGCGTTTTCGAAATTATGCGGAGCTGACCCAGGCCATCAAGGCCAGGGCCAAAAAGGTCCGGCTGGCGGTGGTCTGCGCCAATGAGGCGCACACGATGGAGGCTGTGCTGCATACCTGGCAGGAGGGGCTGATTGAGCCGGTCTTTATTGGCCCGGCCCAGGACATCCGCAGCATGCTGGAGAGCTATGGGTTGGGACCGGCGGACTTTGAGATTGCTGCGCGGGCGGAGCCGCTGCAGGCGGCCCAGGCCGCAGTGGAGCTGGTGCACGCCGGGGCTGCCCAGGGCATCATGAAGGGCGGGCTGGAAACAGGCCAATTGATGCGCGTGCTGCTCAGGTCGGAGAACCGGCTGCGGGTATCCCGCGTCGTCTGCGCCATGTCCCTGATGGAGGTCCCGCACTATCCAAAGCTCCTCGCGGCCAGCGACCCGGCCCTGTGTATTGCCCCGTCCCTGGACGATAAAGCGGAGATTATCCGCAACGCCACGGCGGCCCTGCACAATATGGGCATCGACATGCCCAAGGTTGCCATTCTGGCGGCAGTAGAGACGCCCAGCCCCAAAATGCCGGAGACCATGGATGCCCTGGCGCTCAAGGAGATGAATCAGGCGGGGGAGATAACCGGCTGCATCGTTGACGGCCCCCTCTCCTATGACCTGTGCATTGACGCCGAGTCGGTCCGCGTCAAGGGCCTGGAGAGCGAGGTGGCCGGCGATGCGGACCTGATTATCTACCCGAATCTTGTGGTTGGGAACGCAGTTTCCAAGGCGCTGGTGCTGTCGGCCAGAGCCGTGGGCAGCAGTATGATTCTGGGTACGGCCGTCCCGGTGGTGCTCCCTTCCCGCTCCTCTTCCGTAGAGGAAAAGGAGCGCAATATCCTGCTGGCCGCCGCCAGCGTCCGATAGCAAAATGGTTTAGCGGCAGCATAAAAAGCAATCTGTCCAAACCCGATGCGGTGCGGCACTATTACCGGCGTTATGCCTTCCATGCCTGCGCAAACGCAGAATTTTTCCTGGCCCGGCTGGGCAGCGACGCCAGCCTCTACGGCTGCTTTCGAATGCTGCTGTGAATAAAACATATTCATATACACAATAGCCTGTGTCCCAACTTGGGACAGAGAAGGAGGCTCTTCGCTATGGCGGAAAATCCCC
>CAZRNK010000306.1:0-3261 GCA_964601435.1 uncultured Oscillospiraceae bacterium
TTCCTTGCTCCTCCTTTCCCGCCGCGAGCCCAACGAAGCGGCTCGCGGCCGGATGACCGCCTGACATACGCGCATACTGCCCCCTTCTCTGAAATATGCAGACATCACCCAGTCCCGCCAGTGCGGGATATTTTTATTTTTTCGGAATTTACAAGCAGCTATATCCGTTCAGATTATGTAATTTCGTGATTTGAGTCCAATAATATACGAATTTTCATAATTTGTCAAGGCAATTTTATTATTTTTCATAATTTTTTCTTGACCACCTACGAGAAATATGCTATAAAGGAGGTAAGGCGAGGTGAGCATGGAATGATTGGCATGACTTTGAAAAACCTCCTCCACGAGCGTGGCCTCAGTGTAAGCGAGCTGGCCCGCCGCGTGGATGTCTCCCCCCAGACCCTCTACAGTATTATCAAGCGGGACAATATGAAGATTGACTTTGATTTGCTCCTGGACATCTGCCGGGAGCTCCAGGTATCCATCGAGGCCTTCTACCCTGACGGCGAGGCCCCCGCCCTTCCCGGCGCGGAGGAGTGGCCGCTACTCCAGACCTGGCGAAAGCTGGATGAACACGGCCGCACCATGGTCCGCCTGGTACTGGAGGCAGAGGCAGAGCGGATGGCGCAGGCGGAGGCCCGGGAACCGGAGACCCGCATCATTCCGCTGTACTATACCCCTGCCGCCGCCGGCTATGCTTCGCCGGCACTTGGGGAGGATTACGAGGACTATACGGTTCCCGCCGACTCCCCTGCGGACTTTGCCGCCCACATCCAGGGGGACAGTATGGAGCCCTATATCCACGACGGAGACATCGTGCTGGTTAAGCGGGGCACCGATTTAGTCCCCGGAGACGTCGGCCTGTTCTTTGTGGACGGGGACATGAAGTGCAAGCAGTATTGCACCGACAGCCGCACTGTCTATCTTTTCTCCCTGAACCGGGCCCGGAAAGATGCAGATATGGAGATTCCTCTGGACTCCGGTATCACGGTTTTCTGCCTCGGCCGCGTGCTTTTGGAGCGCCGCCCCCCCCTGCCTACAGACTACTGATTCATGTATTTTATTAAAAGTGCCTGTTTTCTCCAAAGAAAACAGGCACTTTTTATTCATTCCTCTAAATCCCGTTCTGTTTGCAATTTTAAAATGAAAGTTTCGCTGCGTTTCCTTTACTTTCGTGAATTTAAACAAGAAATTTTTCCTGAAGAATGAAATTTTTACACATACCCTCTTGCAATATTCCGTAGAAACGGGTATGATAAGAAGTACTGGTTTGCGCACAACAGCGCTTTACAGCGTTACATTTTATAAAAAGTGAGGTTATAGCATGCTGACCAACTCCTACCTGCAAGGCGTCTACGAGACCGTCCTCGCCCGGAATCCCGGCGAAAGCGAATTTCATCAGGCCGTCCTGGAAGTCCTGGAGAGCCTGGAGCTGTTTGTGAAAAAGCACCCCGAGTTCGAGACCAACGGCGTCATCGACGCTTTTGTGGAGCCGGAGCGCTTTATTCAGTTCCGCGTCCCCTGGCAGGACGACAGCGGCAAGACTCAGATTAACCGCGGCTTCCGGGTGCAGTTTAACTCTGCCATCGGCCCCTATAAGGGCGGCCTGCGCTTCCACCCCAGCGTCTGCGCCAGCGTTGTCAAGTTCCTGGGTTTTGAGCAGATTTTGAAAAACAGCCTCACCACGCTGCCCATGGGCGGCGGCAAGGGCGGCAGTGACTTTGACCCCAAGGGCAAGTCCGACAATGAGATTATGCGCTTCTGCCAGAGCTTTATCACCGAGCTCTCCCGCCATATCGGCCAGTTTGTAGACATCCCCGCCGGGGACATCGGCGTGGGCGCCCGGGAAATCGGCTATCTCTTCGGCCAGTACAAGCGGCTCGCCGGCAGCTTTGAGGCCGGCGTGCTCACCGGCAAGGGTATCCCCTTCGGCGGTTCCCTGGCCCGGACGGAGGCCACCGGCTATGGCCTGTGCTATTTCACCCAGGAGATGCTCTCCGTTATGAAGCAGGAGAGCTTTGCCGGGAAAACGGTGGTCATCTCCGGCAGCGGCAATGTGGCCATTTTTGCCTGCGAGAAGGCTACGGCCCTGGGCGCCACCGTGGTCGCCATGAGCGACTCTGCCGGGTTCGTCTACGACCCCAAGGGCATTGATTTGGACAAAATGAAGGACATCAAGCTGGGCCGCCGCGCCCGCATCAGCGTCTATGCCGATGAGGTCCCCGGCGCCACCTATACCCCCGGCTTCCGGGAAATCTGGAAAATCAAGTGCGACATCGCCCTCCCCTGCGCTACCCAGAACGAGCTGGATTTGGAGGCTGCCCAGGCACTGATTGCGGGCGGTGTAATTGCCGTGGCGGAAGGGGCCAACATGCCCTGCACCCTGGAGGCCACCCACGCCTTCCAGGAGGCCGGCGTCCTCTTTGGACCGGCCAAGGCGGCCAACGCCGGCGGCGTCGCCGTCTCCGGCCTGGAGATGAGCCAGAACAGCATGCGTCTGAGCTGGAGCTTTGAAGAGGTGGACACCCGGCTTCAGGAGATTATGAAGAACATCTTTGCCAATGCCTACAGTGCCTCCCAGGAATACGCTGTCGCAGGCGACCTGGTGGCCGGCGCTAATATCGCCGGATTCAAAAAGGTGGCCGAGGCCATGGTAGCCCAGGGCGTGTGCTAAATAAGCTACGCTTGGGTGATACTTTTCCGCCCACGGGCGGGACGAAAGCGTTCCTTTTCTTGCTTCTGCAAGAAAAGGAACCAAAAGAACAGACCAAAGGGGACCCGGCTTAAAATGCCGGGTCCCCTTTGGAATCCCTCCGCTAAAATTTTCGTTTCCAGCGCCGAGGTCGAGGGCAAAATGTTGGAAAGCCCTCCAGCACCGAACGACGGGCCACAGGGCCCTAGATAAAGCAGAAACATAGTGGCGGCGCCCTCTAGGATTCAGCTTGCACCAGGGCAAAAGCCCGGCAAATCGACGCTGGAGTCAAATCAGATAAGCTCCCCCAGCAAGGCCGCAACCAACTTAGATTCTACCGGGAGGGTGTCAAGAGGGAACCCGACTTTTGTCGTCGGGTTCCCTCTTGTGGCCTTTCTTTGGGCTCCACCCGTTTCTTTTGCCATAAAAGAAATGGGTGGAATATACATTCTTTTGAGTCCTTTTCTTGCAGAAGCAAGAAAAGGAACGCTTTCGCTCGCAGCAGGGGGCAATTAAAAAGAAAAAAAGCCGGTGCAGAATCTGCACCGGCCCTCCCGCCACTGCCGTTG
>CAZRNK010000307.1:0-3210 GCA_964601435.1 uncultured Oscillospiraceae bacterium
ATCACTGGCAGAAATGCTGGTCCGCAGGGTAATTGCTACAAGCTTGCAGCCAAATACCTTTTCCGCATCCTCTTCATTTGCAATGCACACGTCGACAAAGGGCATCAGCCCAGACATGACTTTCTCAGCTGCAGCAGGGGACCAGAGGCTTTTGCGGTAATTCAGGTCACAGCTTACAGTGAGGCCATGCCGCTTCGCGGCGGTGCATGCGTCGTAGCATATTTCGGCCAGCGTGGGGCTGAGGGCAGGCGTGATGCCGGTAAAGTGAAACCATGATGCATCATGGAAGATGTGCGCCCAGTTGAAATCTTCACGGGAAGCCTCTGCGATGGCGGAATGGGCGCGGTCGTAGATGACCTTGGATGGACGTTGGGAGGCGCCTTTTTCAAGAAAATAGATGCCAATGCGGTTACCCCCGCGGATAATATAGTCGGTTTGTATGCCCAGAGAGCGGAGCCTATGAACTGCGGCGTCCCCCAGTTCATTTGCCGGCAGCTTTGTAACAAAAGCGGTGTCGAAGCCAAAATTGGCCAGAGAGGCGGCGACATTGGCATCCCCTCCGCCGTATGTAGCATTGTAACCCGTGGTCTGTGTAAACCGGAGATAACCCTCCGTTTGCAGGCGTAGCATAATTTCGCCGAATGTTATTACCTTTCCCAATTTCGTCACATTGCTCCTTTCGGGCTGCAATATGCGGTACAGCTTGTACATAGAATAGCACGGTTTCCCCTTGAGCTGTCGGGAAAATCTGCTGGGAAGCATGTAATTATTGCTTTCAGGAAAGCTGCGAGCGGCACTGAATCCGGTAGCGTTTGGGTGTTTCCCCTGTGTCATTTTTGAAGTTGCGAATAAAGTTATTTACGTCCTTGAAGCCGCACCGGAATGCGACCTGCGCAATGGGGAGGTCGGTGCCGACAAGCAGTTCTTTGGCCTGCTTCAGGCGGCAGATGAGCAGATAGCTTTTGGGACTGACGCCAATCTGCTCTTTAAATTGGTGTGACAAATAGCAGGGACTGATGTAGTTTTCAGCGGCCAGTTCTGAAATCCGGACATCATCGGCCAGGTTTTGCTCAATCTTGGTTTTGACTGCCGAGACTTCAGGGGACAGGGAGACAGATATGGGGGTAGCGTCTGACAATGCGCGGTAGAGCACAATTAGGATTTGCTTCAGGCTTGCCATGGCCATATCCATGGAGAAGCTTCCGCAGTGGGCGTGCTCCTGCAAAATCGTATGAAAACAGCTTTCTATGTGCTGGGCATATTTGCTTTCTGGAAAATACAGCGCCTGCCCGCTCTGGAGCAGCTGCTCCAGCATGACCTGCAGCATGGGCTCGCCGGAGGCCTCCTGTTTAAATGCACCGGCAGAAAATAAAAGGTAAAAACGCTGGTAGCTGTTATTGGCCCGGCTCATTTTATGTGTTTTTGACGCATGGATGAAGGCGAGACTTCCGTTTTCAAGGCTATATTCATTGTCTTCCAGGTTTAATGCAGCTTGCCCGTTTTTTACGTAAATGAGCTCCACGTTCTCATGGAAATGCGGCGCCATGGGGATGGAATCCTGGGTATATGTACACCGCTCAAAGACCTGTGTAATGTTCATAGCATGCCTCCTTTGAAAAACTGCTGGCGGAATGGGAGAAGGGTGCTTTGGACAAATTGCATATATTTTTCAACAACTGCGCCATACAATTCCAAAGACCATGATTTAGAATGATACCATGCAGAATTATGGGGCAGGTGCAGAATGAAAAAGATAACGTACAATGGGTGGGATTTTCCATATGTTGAGCTGGATGCAGCTGTCATCGGCTCGGGCGCGTCGGCATGGCGTGCAGCAGAGCGCCTGAAAATGCTGGGAATTCGCACCGTTGGTGTAATTACAGAGGGCAGACTGAATGGAACGTCCAGAAATGCCGGCAGTGACAAACAGACGTACTATAAATTATCGATGGCGGGGGACACACCAGACAGCATAAGGCTGATGGCGAAAGATTTGTTTTCAGGTGGGGGCGTGCAAGGCGATATTGCGCTGGCGGAAGCGGCGGGGTCGGCGGCGTTCCTTCACCTGGCTGATTTGGGTGTTCCGTTTCCAACAAACGAATATGGAGAATATGTCGGGTATAAAACAGACCATGACCCCAGGCAGCGGGCGACCTCAGCCGGCCCGCTGACATCGAAGCTGATGACGGAAGTGCTGGAGGCCTCGGCTGTATATTTAGGAGCAGAGGTCTATGATGGCTGCATGGCCTTTGCAATTTTAAAAGATACCTGGGGCGTAAGCGGGGTTTTGACCTTGGAGCTGCGGCCGCAGCCGCGGATTCTTATGTTTTTGTGCAGGCATATCATTATGGCTACAGGCGGCCCTGCCTGCGTATATGGAAAGACGGTGTATCCTGAAAGCCAATCCGGCATGACGGGCATGGCGCTGGAGGCAGGGGCAAGGGCTGTGAACCTGCAGCACTGGCAGTATGGACTGGCGTCTACGGCGTTCCGCTGGAATGTTTCTGGAACTTACCAGCAGGTGCTGCCCAGATATATTTCCCCCTCACCCGATGGGGAAGAGACAGAACTTCTGGAAAAGTATCTGGAGCAGTCCGCGGGGGCGCTGGACTTGGTGTTCCTGAAGGGATACCAGTGGCCCTTCGACATACAGAAGCTGCAGGGGTCCTCCATTATTGACCTGCTGGTCTATTATGAAACGGAGGTCCTGGGCAACCGGGTTTTTCTGGACTTCCGCAGGAACCCCGGCGGGCTGGAAGGTGATTTTATGACGCTCTCAGACGAGGCCAGAATATACCTCCAGCGGTCAGGAGCCCTGCAGGCAACGCCCATTGAGCGGCTCCTGCATATGAATCCGAAAGCGGTAGAGCTGTATGAAAACCATGGCATTTCCCTGCGGACGCAGCCGCTGGAGATTGCCGTATGTGCGCAGCACTGCAACGGGGGTGTGGCCGTGGATGCAAACTGGCAGACGGCAGTTCGGGGGCTGTATGTAACCGGCGAGGCGGCGGGCACCTTCGGTGTGTACCGGCCAGGAGGCTCGGCGCTGAATTCCGGCCAGGTAGGCGCAGTAAGGGCCGCGGAACATATTGCCGGCAGATTGCGGAGCGTGTATATACCGCCAGTTGAGCCGGAGTGCAGCCTGCACGCACATAGAAAAACATTATATGCTGTTTTCTCTGCCAAACCATCGGTAACGCAAAGGGGGGA